>JAZUMX010000745.1:0-1591 GCA_045603865.1 Thermoguttaceae bacterium | reverse complement strand
ATTCTCCCGCAGGTGCAGACGATTCGCGATTTGCTGGATAACGCCTGCTGCTGCGTTGTCGTCAAAGAATCGCAGCTGGAATACGCGCTCAATAACTTAAAGGTCAAACCGAAACTGATTGTAACGGACTCGCAGGCGTGTGCGTCCGTATCCAAACTCGTTCCGGAAGACGTCCCGATGACCGGCTTTTCGGTTCTTTTCGCCCGATTCAAAGGGGATTTAGAGGCTTTTGCCGACGGCGCGAAAACTATCGAAACGCTCAAGCCGGGCGACAGAATTCTGATTGCTGAAAGCTGTTCGCACCACCCCATCGGCGACGACATCGGACGCGTCAAAATACCCAATTTAATTCGTAAGCGCGTTGGCGGCGATCTCGTTTTTGATCACGTCCAGGGCGCGGATTTCCCGGAGGATTTGTCCGCCTATAAACTGGTTATTCATTGCGGAGCGTGCATGACTAACCGCAAGGCGGTTTTGTCACGAATTTTGCACTGTAAACGCCAAAACGTTCCAATTACCAACTACGGCATGACAATCGCGTATTGCCTCGGGCTGTTTAAGCGGGCGCTGAAACCTTTTAATAGCTTTTAGCTACTAGCTACTAGCTGTTAGCTTATTGTTCTTGTTTCCAGCTTTAAACGCTCATCCAAGAACAAAAAACATCCAAGTAATAGTTAGCTTTAGCTTACCTAGCTATTACTAAATAGAACGATAGAAAATGAAGGATCATAAGGATTTAATAGTTTGGCAGAAAGCAATGCTTTTGGTTATTGAAATTTACCGATTGGTAAAGCTACTTCCAAAAGAAGAAACGTATGGTTTATCCGATCAAATGAGAAGGGCTGCCGTTTCAATTCCTTCTAACATTTCAGAAGGTAATTTCCGAAAATCAGAGAAAGAGTTTCTTTATTTTCTTTCCGTTGCACAAGGATCAAACGCTGAACTTGACACACAATTATTGATATGTCAACAGATTGGATTAATTCCGAGCGAAAAGCTTCAAACCGCTTTTTCCTTAAGTAATGAAGTAAGTAAAATGCTTCGTTCTTTTATTTCAACTGTTAACCATTAGAACTACAATCGACAAGCTAAAAGCTAGAGGCTAGAAGCTAGAAGCTTACTTACCACTAACCACTAACCACTTATCACTAACCCTAACCACTTAACTGCTATGACAATTTACCAACGACTCACAGAAGACAAACAGGTTATTACATCCGAGAACCCGGCAGACGTCTGGGTTGACTGGAAAGACGGCAAGGAAACGTGGCTTTTCCTCGCTCCTCATGACGACGACATCATTCTCGGCGCCGGGCTGACGTTCCTTGCGGCTCTCAATGACGGGATCAACGTTCACGCCGCTATTACCACCAACGGCGAAAGCGGATACTGCCGTCCGGAACACCGAAATTGCATTGCCGCCATTCGTCAGCAGGAAGCGGAAGCGTCGTTCTCCGCCATGGGCTTGGAACAGGATCATCTGCACTTCCTCAGATTCCACGACAGCGGCGTCGATCAGTTCACCGGGCATTTCTTTACTGACCAGCCCGGTCCGACGGTTATCAGCGGCGCGACCGGCTTGCAGAACTCC
>JAZUMX010000744.1:0-12913 GCA_045603865.1 Thermoguttaceae bacterium | reverse complement strand
CTTGGCAGCGGTCTTCTTTGCAGGCGGAGCGGCTTTGGTCGTAGCCTTCTTGGCAACGGTCTTCTTGGCAGCAGTCTTCTTAGCAGCCGGAGCAGCCTTCTTGGCGACGGTCTTCTTGGCAGCAGTCTTCTTTGCAGCCGGAGCAGCCTTCTTGGCAACGGTCTTCTTGGCAGCAGTTTTCTTAGCAGCCGGGGCAGCCTTCTTGGCAACGGTTTTCTTTGCAGCAGTCTTCTTGGTTTCAGTAGCCACAGTAAATCCTCCATCCATAGTTTGGGGAAGCCTCTTGTAAACGAACGTGACATCGACTCAATTCGATGACCGAAGACGATCCGCGTCTGTCGGAATTTAACTGGTGAGGCGTATTCCCTTGAACCTAAAAAACGTTGATCAATTTGAACGAATCTTGTTTTGAATTTGAAAAAAAGTTTGTTTAATTGATCGCGTGTGTTATTAATAAAACAATATACCATAAATCAGAATTATGCAAGACGTCTTTCATAAAAAATCATAAAAAAAATAAAAAATACTTAAAAAAGTTTTGAAAAAGTTTTGATAATGCTATCGACAGACCAAAATTTTGAGTAATGACAACGATGTATTTGTTAAACGATCATGATGAATAATTTTTCCTCTGAACTTTTTTAATAACAACTTTAAAACTCGTTGAGACGTTTTTGTTGTTTGATTGAACAACGATGACGATTGCTGAAAAGCCCTGAAAATACGCATTATCAGAGGTTTTTCAGTTATGAATGAAATTGTATAATGCAAATGAATCAAACGCATGTTCATGTTGACTGATTAATGAACGTCAAATGTTTTCAGACTGCGAAGCGCTAAAGAGAATTCTTTTCGTTCGTTTATCAATCATAAACTTGAACGAAAGAATAACCGCATGCGTTAAACGTTTATGAAGAAAAAAGCAAGACGCTAACGATGATTAACGCTTGCTTTCGAGAGTAAGAGTCATTTTTGTACGAGATGATTTAGTCAGCGCCTGATACCGCGCAATATAACGAATGCCGCGTTGATTCGTTATTTATTGGTTGATTCAGGGAATCTGCTTTTTCATTTCGGATATTATCTTGAGCAGCTTTTCTTTTGTTTGTATAACAGGTTTGATATATGCAGACAAATCGAGCATCTCGTCTTCTTCTTCCGAGCGGTTACGAATTCTCTGAGCTTCTTTTTCGATGGACTCAAGCCAGGCGGGCAATTCGAATCCGTTGCCTTTTGGCGTTTGAGCAAATTGAGCGACGCCGTCGCTGAACGCTTTAAACGAAACAAGAGGCTTCTTTTCCCGCTTTTCGTTGATGGCGGGTTCAATCAGTGAACACAACTGTTCAACTTCCAGCGGTCTGACAAAACGCTCTTCAATTCTGTCGCCAATGGCAGACATGAGCATGCCGTATTGTTTTTGAAGCTGAACGTAACGTTCCCATTGAGAATCCGCTTCTTCGTTAAGACGATGCGCGATCGCTTGAAGCCAGAAGTCTGCCGCTTCCATTTTTCCTTCGTGAACCAGGACGGAATGAATGGTCGAAACAGGCATGAGCTTCCAGACAATGCGGTCGTAGCCAGCTTGAATACGCAGAAAATCCAGTAACGTATAGAGCATTTCTCCTTTATCAGACTGCGTTGTGGTTGAGTTGTAGTCAATGTATTGACCGAAATACTCCATAACGGTGTCGTAGATAAGCTCAAGCCAGTGACACGCTTCCTCAAAAGATATTTTATCGTTATTTAAATCTTCCAGCAGCTTTTCCCCCACCTCCGGTTCTTCGGATTCCATAAGGTTTTTCAGCCATACAGGAACGGTTTGGTGAAGAATCGCCTGAAGTTCTCCATAGCCCATGTGAATAGGAGAGAACAGGTCTTTTCCGTATTTTTTGATAAACGCTTGACAGCGAGCCCACTGATCTTGACCGAGTACCGGTTCAATTGAGGAAACTCGAATTCCGTTAGCGTGAGGCAGCCAGGTTAATAACAGGGCTTCTGCGAGTTTTTCCAACGTTTCAGTCAAAGATTTGACTGACCAGTTTGGACGTCGATGAGTACTGCTTTCTATAATGTTGCGAACCATCCCAAAACAGGCGACTTCAAATATTTTGTCAAAACGGGTAATGGCGCCCATGCCTATTGGATGAATCTGTTCAATCTTTTGACTGATCTTGATAAGATCTACGGAGAACAACATCAGCCCGAGTTTGGGGAGCGTATTGAGCAGTCGTTGGATAACTGTCTGAACGCCTTTTGACTTTGCGATTTTTTGAACGCTTCCTCCGCGAGAGATCGGTCGATAGAGCAGCGTCTGTTCGCTTAGAACATCCAAAAACGGCTGCCAAAGTTTGTGAATCAATTCGACGTCTGAATGGAGAACCGCCTGAAGAATCCGTTGATTGAGCGTTTCCCACGAGTTGTCTTTTGCGGGAATAGGCGCACTTTGCGTTGCAGCAAGAATTCGGCAAACGTCTTCCATTTCGACAATGGTTGACATGAGCCGTTCCAAAAGCGCGTCTTTAATTGAGCGGCGCTGTTCGTATTCGATCATGGACTGGCGAGAGTCTGACGGCGCAGAAATTTTGAACCGTTCCACTTCGTTTGCCAGATAGAGCAGCTGATAGAGTTTTTCTCGCCCAATTTTTGCCCACGATTGCAGCGTTTCGTCTCTGTCTGGATGATCGCCGGCATAGTTAAGCGAAAAGACGGCGGACATTTTCCACAGTCGAGCGACCGTAACCCAAAACAACAGACGATCGCTGATTCTTTCCATTTCATCAGTCAGTTCGAAATCGCCAAGCGGATCGGCGGACTTGTCGTCCATCATGTCGCTGTCGATTCCATCGTCTGTTGTATCGTGATAAATAACGTTTTCGTAAGCGCTGCGGAAGAGATTGTCCTCGTCTTCGTCAAAGTCTTCATCTTCCTCATTTTCATCAAGAGGATTGAAGTCGTCGGGATTGGCGTCCTTGGCAGGGGGCTTGGGCATTCCCATAAAATTGAGAAACAGATCGTCGATGCTGTCGCTGTCGACGGCGTCGTCTTTAAGCCCCTGTTTAAATTCGTCAAAAGACGGGAACTTGTTTTGAGAAACTTCCAGATGAGGAATTTCCCAGTACGCGCCGGCGTTGGCTTCGAGGAAATCGACAAACTTTTTTGCCGCCGACCAGCCGTCTTTTGTTTCCTTGCCGCGCCGTCCTTCAATGCGATCAATTTTTGTGGAGTTAAACCATTGCTCTTCCATCCATCGAAGAATCAGCGGATGAATAGTATAGTCTCCGTCGTCCAGGAGAATTTCGTCTGACGCGCTAAGCCAGTTCATCAGCAGCGCCATGGCGGCAACGTAATCGTTTTGATCCATGAGTTCTTCGATTAGCAGCGCGTACGCTTTTGTCGAATCGAAGTTTTCTACTTGAGGACGCCAGAATTTGATGTCGCCTGCAGCGGCGCCGGCTTTTTTCCAAACTGATAACGCATCGGCAACCAGGTTGGCGGATTCCCAGCTTTCTTCTCCGGATATGCTTTCGATGGAACTGAGTTCGCTTGAGGCGAATTGATCCCACCAGTTTGCCAATCGATGCATGTTAGCCGAGAGCTTTTCATTTAACGACGTTTTATTAAACACGGCGGCTTGACGCATCGCTCTGGAATAGAGATTGAAAATCGCTCCCATGAGATTGATCAGTTCGTCAATTCGCTGGTCTGGCGTAGTGTCTTCTGCGGAATGAAACAGAGGGAATTGACCTTCAAAACCGAGAATGTTCCATGGGTCGGCAAAGGCTCCGCACTGAATGCCGTCGTCCAGAATCGTTTCGACTTGTTTAATCAACGGAACAACTTCGTCTACGCAGTCGTCGTCGAGAAGAGAATGAGCGTTGGTAATGAGACAATCAATCTGACATCTCATTCGGGCGGAAATGCTTTTAACCAGTCCCGCTCTGTCTTGAGCCGCTTCCGGATATCCCATCCAGGCGTACAGCCTCGCCAGCTGAACGTTTTGAAGCTGCTCTGCCCGCAGCTTGGACAAGATGTGATTAAAATATTGTCTCGCCGCTCCAAAGGGCTGCCGATACGTTTTGATTTCTTCAATAAGCCGGGTGCGAATTGGCTCCGGGGATTTCTCCATCAGAGACTCGTAGAATTCGTCTCGGTACTGGGCGACAATCAACAGCAGTTTGGAAAGAGTAACGGAACTGTCGTGCGAATCCGGACTGGAGCCGTTAATCGACGCGCCCATGAGCATGGTTCCCGCCAGAACGGCGCCTGCTTCGTAAACGAGTTCTTCATAAGGCAGGTTCGAACCAAGCGTTCGGCTGCAGATGGCGTCAAGCGTTGTTTGATGAATGATATATCGACGGAAAAAACCTTTGTTGTCTACGCTGGAAGCGTCCCAGGAGCCAAATGGATAGTTGAGTCTGCGGTTGACAGGATGATCGAAATCCATCGTGCGGACGTCGATAGCCAATTCGCGCATTTTGTCTGGATCGAAATACGCTCTGGTTAAAATGGAGTCGTCTGTTTTGTGAAGAATTTCCAACGCAATTTTGCAGACGTCGTAATACGGTCCTTTCCAGATGCCGACGCCTTCAATATATAAAGGAACAGGCTGAAAGAATTCGTGAGAGTATGGCTGCATCTTTTGTCGGTTGTGTAAAACCGCCGTTGGACGATAGCCGACGTAGTCGTTAAGACGATGAATAATGTCCGCCTGTTTGAAGTCGTCCCACGGCGCTTCCGTCTGAAGAACGTACTGCAGCGTTCGCGCTATAAAAAACGATGTAAAGAGGAAATCTTCCGTTTGATGGTACAGTAAATCTTTATGAAATTCCTTGTATGCCGGTAAGACGTGGTCGAAGGTAAAGCAGAGAGCGCCGAGAGCCTGAGCGTTGTTTTTGAACGTTGTCGTTTCCTGTTGAAGATAGTTCAGACCGTCTTTAAGAATTTCATAAAGCAGCTGATAGGTCGGAACGATTTGGGATGACTCAGACCTGTCGGCGACTGCCTGTTTGCTTTCCCCGGATAAAGAAGAATCCTGCTTGATAAACGTGGCTTCACGATCCTGCTGCGCCCGATTGAGAATGTCCAAATCGTAAAATAAATCGTCCAAATCACGGAAAAACTTCGGATCAAAACTTCCTGTCGAAAAGTTAAGATAGCCAAGAACTCTTTCAGCTTGTTTACGGTTTTCCGGCGATAATGATGTGAATTTCATGTCAAATGAATAGTTGCGAGTTGCGAGTGGCGAGTGGCGAGAGAGACGCAAGCGACCAACGGGAGTGATTATAACACGTTTCGCGCGGTAGCGGGGATTGGGAGCGGCGCCTCGCCGTCAGTCCAGCCAGTCTTTAGCCGCCAGTCGCTGCGGCGTGTAAATCTCCGTAACGTAGCTGATGTCTTTGCTGATGAGAGATTCGACTTCCAGCTTGAATCCGTTTTCGAGCATCAGTTTTATTTCCTGCTGCCACGGTTTGTTGTTTTTGAACCATGGATATTCAGCAATCTGTTTGGCGCGTTTGCGGTCCGAATCGTTGAGGTTGATTCTGGCGCTTTTCGACAGTCCGCACGCTTCAAAGTCTTTGGAGCGCAAGCCCAAAAACTTGGCGCTGGGAATTGCCATTCGTTTGGACTCAAAAGCCAGGTTGATTGATCCCTGTTTGATAACCGAATAAATATAGTATCCCCATGGGTCGTTATCTAACAGACAGATAACCGGCAGTTTGAGTTCTTTGTTCATGCGGTAGAGCAACCGTCTCATGCCTCGCGGCGGCTGACCGGAACCGTGGGTCAAAATGCAGTTGTGCTTCTTCCAGAATTTGTCTTCGTTGAATCGCTGCCAGACAGTGTCTTTTTCTACATGGAGAATAAAGTCCGCCTTGCAGTTTTTGAACTGAATCACGTCCGGTTCGACAATCGACGGCACTGCGTATCCGCCCGACCCCATTCGAGCGCAGTCGATTGTGTCGCCCTTATCGACAATCTGAATCATGCCGACCATGGCGCCGCGGGTTTGAGCGTACAAGTGCATCTCTTCGCGCAAACATTCAAGCAAGACTTCGCAGTCTTCGATAATCGGGTCGGACTCGCCCTGATCGTTGAACGTCTCTTCCTTGGCGTGTTCGATGGTATGCTTCATCAAATAGTACAGACCTCGAATAGAAGTCGTTTTGCCTTGACGAATCAGTTCAGAGGTTCCCGACGCAACAAGCATTGTTTGCATAAACGCTTTGGCTTGCGACAGGTTGAACAGCTGCCGCGTCGTCGTACGGTCGCCCATCTGGATGATTCGCTTTTTCTCGTCAAACCAAACGTTCGACAGGCTTCTGGACGGAATGTACATTTCCGGTTCGCCGGCGCCGTTAGCGGCGTTAATAACGCTTTGAGCCAAACGGTTGAGCGCCTCGAGCGTTCGCGTATCCTTTTCGTTGAGCTTAACGGCGCGCTTGCGGGTTTTAGGGGTTGATTCGACGGATTCTGACGGATTGGTTTTCTTCTTGGCCATGAATTTTTTTGACAATATTAATATATATGCTTGATTCTGACTTTGGAGTCAGAGGCGAAAAGGAACTCCAATTTCCAAATCGCAACTTTTTATTTGATTATATCGGAATTATCGTTTCGTTCAAGGGAGAGCCGAGACGTCGTTTTTTATTGAGGGAAAATATATCAGGATTGCAGTGGGAATGGTCAACCATTTTAACAAAGTCGCGCGCTTCTGCCAACTCATCACTCCTTGTTTCTCCACGTCTAATTATCTTCTCCCCCCTTGCTATAATCGGCGTTTATAGTATCATATAATATAAAGGAAGAAGCGGCGTCATCTATGCGTCGGCTTTGGGTTAAGAATTACAGGATTATATAAGCTATCATGTACAGAACACACACGTGCGGCGCCCTGAGGGCGGAACATATTGGACAGGAAGTAACGATTTGCGGTTGGGTCGACCGAATTCGCAATCAGGGCGGATTGGTTTTCGTCAACCTGCGAGACAGATACGGAATTACTCAAACGGCTTTTGCTCCGGAAGCGGGCGAAGAGCTTCTCGAACAGGCTCGAGGGCTGAAAATGGAGTATGTCGTTCAGGTAACGGGCAAGGTCTGCGCTCGACCGGTTGGTCAGGCGAATCCCGACATGGCGACAGGGGAAATCGAAGTCCGTCCTACTCAAATGACGCTTCTGAACAAATGCAATCAGCCGCCGGTTTATCCGAGCATTCCGGAATTGCCAAGCGAAGACGTTCGTCTGCAATATCGATATTTGGACTTGCGCCGAACCGCTATGCAGGAAGCGTTGATTCTTCGCCATCGCATGATTAAGACGCTGCGCGATTATACCGATGCTCACGGATTTATCGAAGTCGAAACCCCGATGTTAGGGCGATCCACTCCCGAAGGCGCGAGAGACTACCTGGTTCCCAGCCGCGTTCATCCGGGTAAATATTATGCTCTGCCGCAGTCCCCGCAGCTGTACAAGCAGCTGCTGATGATTGCCGGGTACGACCGTTACGTTCAGCTGGCGCGCTGCTTCCGTGACGAAGACCTACGGGCAGATCGTCAACCTGAATTCACTCAACTCGATATTGAAATGTCGTTTGTCGAGATGGAAGACGTACTCACGTTCATGGACGGCATGATCGCTGACCTGGCGAAGAAGATACTTGGTCTTGACCTCCAGCTGCCGCTGTCACGAATGGACTATGACGAAGCCATGGAACGCTATGGCTCTGACAAGCCGGATCTTCGTTTCGGCATGGAAATTATCGACCTGACCGAGTTCGCCAAAACCGTTGATTTCCAGGTCTTTCGCGGTCCTGCGGAAGCGGGCAATCGGGTTCGGGCGATCGTCGTTCCGCAGTGCGCCGACAAGTATTCACGCAAGGCGATTGACGAGCTGACGACTTACGTCAAGGAAGATTTCAAGGCGAAAGGACTTGTCTGGTTCAAGGTGGAAAACGGCGACATCGCGTCTCCGACGGCGAAAAAGTTCACGGACGAGGAACACAAAAAGATTCTGGAAATCACCGGTGCGAAAGACGGCGATATGATTCTGGTTGTCGCGGACACGTTCGACATCACCTGCGCCGCGTTGGACGGTTTGCGCCGACGCCTGGCGAAAGAACTCAAGCTTTATGACCCGAAGTCGATGAGCTTTTCCTGGATCGTCTCCTTCCCGATGTTCGAATGGAACGAAGAGGACAACAAATGGGACGCCAAGCATCACCCGTTCACCATGCCTCAGCCGGCGGAACTGGATTTGCTGGACACCGCCCCGGAAAAGGTTCACGCGGTTGCGTACGACCTGGTAATCAACGGCTTTGAAGCGGGCGGCGGCACGGTTCGTATTCACGACACCAACCTTCAGGCGAAGATTTTCAAGCTGCTCAACATCGACGACCAAACGGCTCACGAACGGTTCGGGTTCCTTCTCGACGCGTTGAAGTTCGGCGCTCCGCCGCACGCTGGCATTGCGTTGGGCGTTGACCGTCTTGTCATGCTCTTTGGCGGGTACGACAACATTCGCGACGTCATTGCGTTCCCGAAAACTGCCCGCGCTGCCGACCTCATGACCGGCGCCCCCGGCGTTGTCGACGACAAACAGCTTGACGAACTGTCCATTCAGAATACGAGAAAAGAAGAGTAGCTATTAGCCCCTAGCTTCTAGCTAGTAGCTAGGAGCTAGAAGCTCCCACTCCCTGTTCCCTACTCCCTATTCCCTCACACAATATGGCACAAACACTTTCCCAACTGGCAAAACTGGTTAACGCGACCATTGTCGGCGACGGTTCAACGGTAATCGAAAACGCCGCTATCCTTTCGGAAGCCGGGACGGGCGACATTACGCTTATTGACAACGTCAGCAGACTCGACACGCTGTTTAATACGCAGGCGTCTGCTGTTGTCATGCCGAAATCGGACTTGTCTGTTGGAATCCCGGCGCTGATGGTCGACGACGTTCACGACGCCTTTACGAAAATCGTGAAGCTGTTCCGCCCGCAGCGAGTTGCGCCTGAGCCGTTTGTCAGCCTGCAGGCAAGTCTGGATCCATCGGCTAAAATCGGCGTGAATGTAACAATTTATCCGTTTGTTTACGTTGGCGCGGAAGCGGAAATCGGCGACAACGTCGTCCTTCATCCACATGTCTGCGTCATGGCGGGAGCGAAAATCGGCGACGGTTCCGTTCTCTATCCCGGCGTCGTGGTTCATGAAGACTGCGTTGTCGGAAAGCGTTGCATTCTCAGCGCAGGGGCGTCAATTGGCGCTAACGGCTTTGGATACAAGCATGTTGAGGGCAAACATGTGTTAGCGGCTCAGCTGGGTAACGTCATTTTGGGGGACGACGTTGACGTTGGCGCCAACACTACTATTGACCGCGGCGCTTACGGCGCGACGCGAATCGGCGACGGTACGAAGATCGACAATCAGGTGATGATTGGTCACAACTGCCAGATTGGAAAACACAACCTTCTTTGCGCTCAGGTGGGAATTGCCGGCAGTGTAACAACCGGGGATTACGTTGTCATGGCGGGTCAGGTTGGCATTCGAGATCACGTTACAATCGGCGATATGGCGATTTTAGGCGCCAAATGCGGCGTTATGAACAATATCGAACCGGGAGCTAAAATGCTCGGCGCGCCAGCCTATCCGGAACGGGAGCAGCTGCTCAGATTTGCTCTTATTTCCAAACTGCCGGAATTCAAAAAACTACTTCGCGACGCCGACAGCCGACTCAAAAAGCTGGAAAAAGAGAGCGCTGATAGAAAGAATCAGAACGAGTAAGAGCTGCTAGCTGTTAGCTGCTAGCTATTAGCTTGTGCATTTGTAGTTCTTAGCGTTATTTTTAAAGCCAGAAACTAAAATAACAAAGCTAGAAGCTAGCGGCTAGAAGCTAATAGCTTAATTCAAGGAGCTAAAAGCTTAATTCTTCGTTCGCAACGCTGTTACAACATTGTATCATGAACCTGTCTGACGCTCAGGAATTCTGCCGTCAATACACTCGTCAGCATTACGAGAATTTTACTGTCGCCAGTTTTCTGCTTCCGCGACAGGTCAGACAGGCTTTCTATCCCGTTTATTCTTTTTGCCGCTGGGCGGACGATTTAGGGGACGAGTCGCCTGACAATCAAACGGCGCTGGCGGCTCTGGACGACTGGAATTCTCAGCTCGACGATTGCTATCAGGGCAGGGCGGAACACCCGATTTTTATCGCCTTGAAGCCGATTGTTGACGAATATTCCATTCCGAAAACCCTCTTTGCTGACTTGATTTCCGCCTTTCGACTTGACCAGACAAAAAAAGAGTACGATTCCAGAGAGGAATTGCTGGACTACTGTAAACTCTCTGCCAATCCCGTTGGAAGAATCGTTCTCCATTTAGCTAAAACGACAGACGAAGAAAGTCTGATTCTGTCTGATAAAATCTGTACGGGATTGCAGCTGGCGAACCATTGGCAAGACGTCGCCAGAGACAAACGCCGGACAACGTCAAGCGGCAAATCCGATTCCCGACGATACGTTCCTCTGAGCGACATGCTCTCTTGCGGATACTCTTTGGAAGAATTCCAGAACGAAGTCTATAGCCCGGCTTTTGTCGAAACGATGACGCGGCTATGCGACTGGGCGGACTCGTTTTTTATAGAAGGCGCTCCGTTAGTCAACCGCGTTCCACGCAGTTTCCAAACGGATATAAAGCTTTTTATAATGGGCGGACAAAAAATCGTCGAGGCGCTTCGACGCGTTAAATATAACGTCTGGTCGAACCGTCCGACGATTCCTCGATGGAGTAAATTCAGACTGCTGTTAAAAGCCCTGTTAGGGTAACAACGTGCGTCATGAAATAAAAAAAGACGTCAGATTTATATCAGACAATGCGCCATTCGCGGCGCTGACGGAGGTCGTCTGAAAACTGACGTCGACAACATCTACCCTGATGTTGGAAATCTGATGAATCTAGTTGTTGTAGGTATACGGAGCCGGAGAGGGCGTCGTAATGGTGGGGGTTGCAGCCGGAAGGGACGGCGCATTGCATGTGCTGCAGCCGCTGTCTGAAATGACGGGATCGCCAACAACTACGCCTGTCGAATAGGACGGACATGTTGGGCATGTTGGGCATGTTGAGCAGCTGTCAGGCGTATAGCACGAATAAGCTGGTTCCTGATAGCATTCTTTGCCGCAGAACCATTTTCTCAGCAGGCAATTGCGCGGCAGACCGTTAGAACAGCCAACCGACAAGGCGACTGTCAAAACGACAAACGAAAGTAAAAAGGCTTTTTTCATTGGGGTACACTCCTTATTCACGTACAGCGTCAGACTAAAAAGTACTGCGCCAGAACCAAAAGTATTTTAATTTCATACGGGCGTTTCCACCCGTTAGAGTTACATCTAATCTATAGCTTACAATTTGGAAACGGCGAAAAAAAAAGTCCGATTTTTCGAAAAAAAGGGATTTTTTTTGCTTCGTCGTTCTCATGACCTTGAATTAATCAAACCGTTTTGACAAAAATTGCCCTTACAATCGTTAAATTCGTTAAATTTATCTCGAACCGGCGTTGATTTGATTGTCGAAAAGAGTATAATACTCTTGATTAAGCTACTAGCTGTTAGCTACTAGCCATTAGCTTGTGCCTTTGTAGTTCTCGGCGTGAATATTAAAAGCCAGAAACTAAAACGTAAAGCTAGAAGCTAGGAGCTAGAAGCTAATAGCTCATTAATATTGTACAACAAATTTAAACCAATCGAAAGGAATAATCATGCAATATTATATTGCCTTTGCCAAGCGTCTTTTTGGCGCTGCTGCGGCGCTGACAGTTCTTTTGGCGTCCTGTTTTGCTTATGCGGAAGAGTTTTACGTTGTCGATTCTTATAGACACAACGGCAGTCTCGATCCTGAACAGATGGACGCAGGCTTTAAAGCCGTTGTTGAGACGTCGACGGGTTGGACTGCGACCGACAAAGACGCGATCTGGAAGGGTTCTGAGGATTGCAAGACGTTTATTTATATCCATGGAAATCTGGCGGATAGATGTTCTGCGATTAACGACGGCTATCTGATTCGTCAGTATCTCAACAGGGTTATTGCCGACAAGAACTACAAGCTCGTTGTCTGGTTCTGGAATTCCGCTCGAACCGGCGCGCCGATGCGTCAGGACGCGATTAATGCTGAAAGCCGCAGTCAATGGGAGAGTTTTTATCTGGCTCGATTTTTGCAGTCTGCGCCGGAAAGCGCCGAGATTCGCCTGATCGGATACAGCTTCGGAGCGAACTCCGCTTTAGGCGCCTGTCAGCTTCTCTCCGGAGGAAAGGTTTACGGCAGAACCGCGCCGGGAACGTCTGGAAAGATTCAATCTCTGCTTATTGCGCCCGCCGTTCCGACGTACGCATTTGTCTACGGCAGGGAGAAAGCTCTGGAATGTCAGACTCGATGTTATTTAACGGTCAACTGCGTCGACACCGGTCTGAAATGGTATCGATTCGTTACGCCAGACAGACAGACGGAAGCCATGGGGCGAGACGGCGTTGCTGGCGTTCCCGCTTCGCAAAAAGAAAAGGTTACGATTTACAACGTAACCAATCAGGTGGGCGCGACGCACGCTTTGGCGGACTACCTCGGATCGACAGGCGTGCTTTTAAGCTTCTAGCTATTAGCTACTAGCTGTTAGCTTGTGCATTTGCAGTTCTCGGCGTTGATATTTAAAGCCTGATGCAAAAATAACCAAGCTAGGAGCTAGAAGCTAGAAGCTAAAAGCTTAATTACTCTTTCGGCGGCGTCAGACCGAAGTCGAGAATCGTAAACAGGCTGTAGAGCGGGTATCCGGCGGCTTCAAAGTTTTCGCGTCCGCCTTCCATGCGGTCGAGAATGGCGATAACCGCCTTGACTTTGAGTCCGAATTCGTTGCAGCGTTCGATCGCTTTGAGGGACG
>JAZUMX010000743.1:0-2222 GCA_045603865.1 Thermoguttaceae bacterium | reverse complement strand
GTTTACCGTTGTAACAGGCGTTTCGGGATCGGGAAAAAGCTCTCTGGTAGAAGACGTTTTGTACTGCGGCATGGCGAGAATCCTGCAGCGGTCAACGGTTCAGGCGGGCGTGTACCGAAACATCGTCGGGATCGAACATTTCAACAAAGTCATCAACGTAGACCAGCGGCCCATCGGTCAAACGCCGCTGAGCAATCTGGCGACTTATACGGGCGTTTTCGACTACATCCGCAACCTGTTCGCGTCTCTGCCGGAGGCGAAAATCAAGGGCTTTTCCGCGCGCCGGTTCAGCTTTAACGCGCCGGGTGGACGCTGCGAAAAGTGCGAGGGCTACGGGCAGATTAAAGTCGAAATGCACTTCCTGCCGGACGTCTGGGTTAACTGTGACGCCTGCAACGGTCAGCGGAATGAGCCGGAAACGCTGTCGGTGAAATACCACGGCTTTTCTATCGCCGATGTGCTCAACCTGTCCTGCAAAGAGGCGCTGACGCTGTTCAGCTCTCAGCCGCCCATTCGCCGAATCCTTCAAACCTTGTGCGACGTTGGGCTGGATTACCTCGCGCTGGGTCAGCCCGCCCCGACTCTGTCCGGCGGCGAAGCGCAGAGAATCAAGTTGGCGTCGGAACTGTCGCGACCCGACACCGGGCGGACGCTCTACGTTCTCGACGAACCGACGACGGGCCTTCATTTTGAAGACCTCGCCAAGCTGCTGGAAGTGTTACAGCGTCTGGTTGACCTGGGCAACACGGTCGTCGTGATTGAGCATAACCTTGACATCGTCAAAACGGCGGACTGGATTATCGACCTCGGACCGGAAGCCGGGGAAGACGGCGGGGAGATTGTCTTTGCCGGAACGCCGGAAAATCTGGCGGAATACACAAAGCGTCAGCAGAAGTCCGGGAAAGGGCTTGTCTCCTATACCGGGCGGGCGCTGGTTCCGGAACTGGAATCCGGAACGTACGTCAAACGTGAGAAATACAGTCGGGTCGAACAGCCGCTTCCGCTTCAAACAGAGGTTGAAATTGAACGCACAATTGATTACGGAGCTATCGGCCTGGACGCGAAAGCCCCGTGGGAAGCCGACGGCGTCAAATGGCACACGCAGCAGCGCGTCGCCAGAAATGGGAACGCCTGCCGGTGGGACGGCGCGATTTTAACGCATATCGTCGACTATATCGACGCGAAAGAACTGCTGGGCATTCCAGACTGGGGCGACCGCGCCACGGTCAGCGTCGCCGCGCCGAAAAAGCCGATGTTCTGGTTCTTCCGCGCCATTACAAACGAAGAATGGCTGCTCAAACTCAAAGTCCAGGTTCCCCGGGGCGTCTTTACGCAAGAGGAACTCGACAAACAGCTTGACCTCAAACCGCTCAACGACATGCCGGAACTGCCGCTTTACGGAGCGCATTCCCGCGTCAAGATTGAAACGGCTCACGACCCGCGATTCCAGGAAATCGAGATGAAAGTCCATTACCTGCGGGAAATCGACCGACCGGAATTCTGGGCGTTTATCGATAAAGCCATCAACGCTTTTGCTGAAGCGCTGCTCGACAAGCCGGAACCGAAAGACGAGAGTCAGACGGAGGAAAATGTAACAGACGTCCCGAAATCGGAACCGCAGTCGGAACAGCAAGAGGAGGAAAAGCCGAAGCTCAATATCATCTCTGCGAATGCGGAACCGTGGAAAGTTCTCGGGCGGACGTGGCATTTAATGCCGTCCAAGGGATTCCATAAAAATCGGCGTCCCAAATGGAAAGCGGCGCTGCTCTCTGCCGTTGTAACGTGGCTGGAAGAGACGTTCAACGACGCCGAGTTCGGCTGGACGAACAAATGCGTCGTCCCGATTAAGCTGTCTGGACGCAAAGGAATCTGGGGCCGCGTTTCGACCAAACAGACGGACGCCGTCCGGTTGGATATTGAAGTCGAGAAGAACAAATATTCCGTTGGAGAGCTGCTGTCGATCGGAAACAACATTGAGTTGGACGACTCCAAAGCCAAACGCGACATCGTCCGAATCCGCTTTGTAACAGACGCCGACCTCAACGACGCGGTAAAAACGTTTATACTTAAGACGACAAAGTAGTTCGGGGAGCGCGGCGGCTTGACGCCGCCTTGTCCAACGACCCGCTAAAAATCATGGATGAGCCGGCACGCGGCAGTCCCCTGCCGCAAAAGAAAAAGCTCGGAACTGCTGGGAACTGCTGGGAACTGCTGGGAATTTT
>JAZUMX010000742.1:0-3188 GCA_045603865.1 Thermoguttaceae bacterium | reverse complement strand
GGGGATAAAGAATCCCGTCCCGAGGGGCCGTAACCCTTGTAACCGTGGGCTTTACCCCCCGCCAGAACGCTATACCCTCCCCAATCGCTTTAGCCGCTTTTCCCCCTCGCCCCCTTTGGGGGCGAGAGGGAAAAACGTGTTTGTCGATATATAATTATCCCTGTTTCCCTCCGGCGGTTGAAACCGCCGGTTACAAATATTTCGTCCCTTCGGGACTTTAGCGAACTGAAGTTCGCTGTCGCTTTCGCGACGTTTTATCCTTGATGTCTTATACAGATTCAGCTTAAAAATTATCAATCCAAACATTTCTCGATATTGTAAAAAGCAAAATATTGGATATAATAACAAGAAAAGAAACAATATGTGAATTAGAGGTATCCAAATGGAAGATTTATCTAACAACGCTGACGTTACTGAAACATCCGTTAGTCCTTTGAGCGTTATGTTCAATCGCGATATACCTCTCGGAGACGGCGAGAAAGCAATTGCTTTGCTATACGCTCAGCAGAAGAATGCGGATTTCATATCCGGCGCAGATTCCGGTTCGGTTGAATATCTTGCCCCAGAACTGACGGCGCAGATTGACTCGTTTTCCATGTACGACGTTGTCGTTGAGACGTTGCAGCGGCTTCAAAAAGAAAACGTCTGTCCTGCTGTTCCGATTACGCCCGAGACGCGCCTGGAAGAACTCTTTCCTGCTAAAGGACGGGAGAAGAACTGGATGCGGTTTATTCTCGATCTGCAATATCAGGATTGGGAGACGGGACGAGCGGAATTTCTCAAATTGCCTCGGTCTGTTATAAAATTTATAACCTATATTAATGTTGCTTTTATAGCTATTTTGCTCTTATCCATTCCGATAGGAATACTCAACGCGTTTAACGTCATAGAGAGTTTCCCGCAATGGTTAAGATTTGTCTATTTTTGGATATGTCAGTTTTTGTTTTTCTATCTTGGATTTTATATTCTTATCTATTTTATTATAAACCTTCTGCCTTTCAAATTATGTACGAAAGAATTTAAGGACGAATTCAATACGGTAGAAAAGCTGTCAAATTATCTCAAGCAAATCAACCTTTTCAGGATTGCCGACCCCGACGCGGATACGCTTGCCAAATCCGGCTGCCCGATTTGTAAAAAGATACTCGCTATTCTGTCTCGCAAGTCGAGAGTTCCAGAAGGGGAATTGAATTTGCACTCCCGACTGGATTCTTTATTCCATGGGAACAAAGCGTATTCCGTTTGGAATGGGCTGTTGGAGGAAATGACCAAAGAGAAATTTAATTTGCCATACATGATTCCGCTCCTGCTTAGTTCGCGCTCAGTAATTATAAACTGTTTTTTGATTTTTCTTTATTGGTTTGTTGGAGCTGGCTTTGTAATTGGAAGTGGATATGGTCTTTATGTGAGCGAATTTATTCAATCGAAATCGGGTATATCAATAATTGACAGCTATATTACGAATCCGTTATTAAAAGAGTTGTACTTTTTATTGATTTATATTTTTCTGGGTTTTGTTCTTGTCCTGTTTCTAATAATGCTTGTTCTGGCGTTTATAGCCATGTTTGACTACTTTCTCTTTCCTCGATACAGCTTTCCTGTTTGCTATCAAACCGTTGTCAATCTTGTCAACCGGTTCCGCGCCGCCAACGCAGAATTGCTGGCTGAGAACTGCGCGGAATCGCTGGACGCCAAACTGAGAACTCTGGCGTTTCCCAATGCGGAACAGAAAGAGGTTATCGAGAAGTTAAAATCGGAACTGACGCTGGAAGAAGAGCAGATTGAGGATTTCTGATTATATCATAATAACGCCGCTGGATCTCGGGTTCATGTTCATCGGGATTTCTTCCGCTCCGAGAATGGTCAGGTAGGGAAATCTGTCCTGGAATAATGCCTGAACCAGAGCGCGGATTTCCGACGACGTAATCAGAACCGGCGGGCGGCGATTCGTGCGAAGCTGCTCGATTTCAATGGCGAGTTTCTGGTTGAGCTGCGCTGGGAGCGAGGGCGAGATGCCGATTTACACGACGTTGTCGACGATGCGGCAGTTGTCGCGAATGGTCGTTTGCAGGTCGGGCGAAAGCATAATCGCGAGGATTTCGTTGTCGGAATCGGCGCAGGACGTGCAAATCGTTCTGCCGAGCTTGACTCGAACCCGTTCGACCTGTTCGATCAGATTCCTTGACGGGGCGCTGCCCAGGACGTCCAGAATCAGTTCTAACTGACGGATGGGAACGCGCTGCTTGAGCAGTCGCTGTAACACCTGTTCGACGGCAGACAGCGTCATGACGCTGGGAATCAGCTCGTCGACAACGGCGGGCGACGTCTTGCGAAGCTGGTCGATTAACGCCTTGGCGGAATCGCGAGTCAGCAGTTCGTCCGCATGCAGAACGCAAAGCTCTTTGAGATGATTGAAAATCAACTCGGACGGCTCGCGGATGACGTAGCCTTGCGCTTTCGCTTCTTCAATTTGAGAGCGGTTAATCCAGTAGCCCGGATTTTTGGTTTCCGGCTCCTGATCCAGCAGTCCTTGAACCGTCCCGTACGCGTCGCCCAAATCGACGGCAAACGCCATGTCCGGATAGATCATCTTTTTGCATACCGGTACGCCGTGCAGATTGATTCGGTACTCGTTGGGTTCGAGTTCCGAGCTGGAATCTGTAACAGACACCTTCGGCAGAAGAATGCCCCATTCCCGGGCGAAATACCGCCGCGTTTCCCGAATCGCGTCAAGCAGGGTGTCCTGAGTAAAGACGCCTGTCAGTCCGCGCCCGAGCTGAATTTCAATCGGGTCGACGGTTAAGAGATTGTCGACCGCCGACGCCCTTTCCGTCTCCTTCTTTTGAACGAGAATCTCTTCGCTGCGCCGCTGCTGTTCTTTGTTCCGTTCGTTGAGAATCCACGCCAAGCCGACAAACCCGGTTCCCAGCAGCATAAGCGGGATTTTGGGAAGCTGAGTCAGCGTGAGGAGGAACAGAAAAACGCCGGTCGCCAACAGCGCCCCGGAATGGGAAAAGACCTGGTGCGACACTTCCTCCGGCAGCTCGGTCTTTTCGGCGCTTCGCGTCATGAGCATCGCCGCCGCCAGCGAGATGAGCAATGCGGGAAGCTGGCTTACCAGCCCGTCGCCGATGGTCAGCCGGGTAAAGACGTCCAGCGCGTTTGTTACATTCATTCCCTGCGACAGC
>JAZUMX010000741.1:0-14776 GCA_045603865.1 Thermoguttaceae bacterium | reverse complement strand
CGGTTTGAGTGAGAATTTGGAGTTGTCCTGTCCGGACTTTGGACGTCCGAGATGGCTCATGAGGATCAGCTTGCCGCCGCGGTCCAGAACGGACTTGATCGACGGAAGAGCCATACGGATGCGAAGGTCGTCCGTAATGTTCAGGTTGTCGTCCAACGGAACGTTGAAATCGACGCGCATTAATACTGTTTTGCCCGCTACGTCAATGTCGGCAATTGTCTTTTTCGCCATTGTGTTTATCTCCTAATAGGTTTAAATGTCTTGTAGCGAAGGACGCCGCAGCCAACAAGCCGAAGCGTTTTCTATTCGCTAATTCTTTACTGATTAAATATATTATAGCGCTATGGGGCAGATTGTCAAGGCGCTAAAAGCCAAATAGACGCCTTGTTTCCAGACGAGCCATTAATGTAGAAAAATCCCCGGCTAAAGCAGAGAATTGATCGCTATAGCCGGGGAAAATCAATGCAAAAGAAGCGGGGAAAGATGAAGGATATTATTCTTCGTCTTCTTCGTCAGCTTCAGCGTCGTTGGCTTCTTCCTTGGACATCGGACCGTAAATGCTCTCTAATGCATCTTCGAGGGCTTTGCCGCGGGCGTTGATGGTGATAACCTTGCCGTCTGGGCCAATGAGAATCATGGTCGGGATGCCGGTAACGCCATAGTAGGACCCCATCGTTTGACCATCGGCAACCAGAGCTTTGTCTCTCATCATTTGCTTCCACGGCATTTCTTCTTTTTCGATGAACTTTTTGAGCGTTTCGACGTCGCGGTCAGAGGAGATGCCGATAATCTCGAAACCTTTTTCGTGATAGAAGGCGTAGAGCTTTTTCACGTTTGGAATCTCTCCGCGGCACGGACCGCACCAGGTCGCCCAGAAGTCGATAAGAACGGTTTTGCCGGCGTAATCTTCAGCTTTGTATTCTGTATCGTCGATAAACGTTCCGCCGACGAGCATTTCATTTCCGGGCAGCTGAGCGCGGCGAAGTTTTCCTTCGAGCGCCTTGCCAGAACGAACAACTTCTTCGTCGTCAGCGTTTTTGAAAAGAGCCAAGACTTTTTCGTAGACTTTGGCAACGTCTTCTTTTTCAAGAGCGTATTCGGCATACTGGAGAATGAATTCCAAACCGTCGGCTAATTCAGAAGTGATCTTTTTCCCTTCGGTTTCGCCTTTCTCAATCATCTCATTGAGAGTTTTCTTCGCCTTGTCCTTGTTGCCGGACTGAAGAGCCATCATGAACTTGTCGACAAAGTTGTAAACTTCCAGTTCTTCCGCCAGCGCGTCCAAGCCTTTATCTTTGCAGAGCTGAGGCAGGGCGGCGTATTCTTCTTTGAAGCTGGAGTCAACTCTGGCGAGCTGTCTGACGAATTCAACTTTAGCCTTGACAGCTTCGGTAGTTTGCTCTTTGGTCAGCGAATCTTTCGCGAGGATTTTGTTGGTTGCTTCGTTGCACGCTTTCAGGACGATGACAACGCGATCTTTAAGCTCACTCTGATTGGCTGGTCGCGGTTTGGCCATAAGGTTCTTTTGCGATTGAACGCTTTTGATAAACGCGAAGTAATCTTCAACCGATCCGTCTTCGGGAACATCGGCGTTGAAAACGGGTTCTGCCTTTTCGACCTTCGGAGCGTCAGACGCTTCCTCTTTCGCGTCGTCAGCGAATGAGACGTTGGAGAAAGCAAACGCCATAGCCGCGATGAGCGACAAATAGAATAATTTTTTCATGAGATTGCCTTTCAAGAACAAATGTGAACTGTTAAAGAGCGGAAAATGGAATTGTCTTGATTATTCCATTTTCAAACTCTTATCCAAAATACGTTTATTTATATATTACATAAAAATTTTAATATTTTCAAGAGGGAGGGTTATATTTTTTTTCATTTGGGATATAATAAACAATATCCTTAATTAAATTCGTCTTTGATGACAAATGACAGCTGACGGAATTAACGGCAAATATTTAATATATAAATATGAAAAAACGCATCCTCGTAACTGGCGGCGCGGGTTTTTTGGGTTCGCACCTGTGCGAACGTCTGTGTCAGCAAGGGCACGACGTTATTTGTCTGGACAACTTTTTTACGTCCCAGAAATCCAACGTCGAGCATTTGCTGCCCCTGGAGAATTTTGAGCTCATTCGGCACGACGTTACCATGCCGATTTATCTGGAAGTGGACGAGATTTACAATCTTGCCTGTCCAGCGGCGCCGGGGCATTATCAGTACAACCCCATCAAGACGATGAAAACGTCCGTCATGGGAGCGATCAACATGCTTGGCATGGCGAAACGCTGCCGCGCTAAAATTCTGCAGGCGTCGACGTCGGAAGTCTACGGCGACCCGGAAGTTCACCCGCAGGTGGAATCGTATCGCGGCTGCGTCAATATGCTGGGGATTCGCGCCTGTTACGACGAAGGCAAGCGCGCGGCGGAAACCCTGTTTATGGACTACCACCGTTCCAACAAGGTCAATATTCGCATCGTCCGTATTTTTAACACCTACGGACCGCGAATGCATCCCTTTGACGGGCGCGTCATTTCAAACTTCATCCGTCAAGCCCTTTGGGAAAAGAAAATCACGATTTTCGGCGACGGTTCCCAAACGCGGTCGTTCTGCTATCGAGACGATTTAGTCGAAGCGATGATTCGCATGATGAACGGTCCCGATGAGTTTGTCGGTCCGGTCAACATCGGCAATCCGGGAGAATTCACCATCAAACAGCTGGCGGAACTGACCCTCAAGCTGACGGGTTCCAAAGCAAAGCTGGAATATCACCCGCTGCCGCAGGACGACCCCATGCAACGGCGTCCTGACATTTCCCTTGCGAAAAAATGGCTCAAATGGAAACCGACAATCCCGTTGGAAGAAGGGCTTCAAAAGACAATCGACTGGTTTAAAACAATCCAGCTGTCGGATTACCGTCCGCCAACGCCGAGATATTGAGCAGCCTCTAGCTTTTAGCTGCTAGCTTCCAGCTTTGTGTTTTTACTACTCGTAACCAAGCTAATAGCTGGGGACTAATGGCTAACAGCTTGCATTTTCAACCTTTAACCCCCTTTATAATCATGTCTGAAACCGTCATTAATACTGAAGAATTTCAGAACAACAAATCATCCCGCGGCGGCTGTGGCAAAGTTCTGCTGTGGTTGCTTTTTATCGCGTTTCTCCTGAGTTGCTTGTGCTGCTGTGGACTTTGCGGAATAGGTTATTATATTGAAAGCGCTCTGAATAAAGGATTGGTTGACGATCCTGTTGTTGCTCAGGAAAAGGCAGTGGAGAATTATGGCGAATTTAATTTGCCAGATTACGTCAAGCCGCGAGCGTACTTTGAAATGAGAATGTTCGGCAAGTATTTTGGATTTGCCTGTATTTACACTTTGAACGATGAAAACGACGATGCATCAACTGAACTTGATGAAATCTCGAAAGAAGGGGAGTCAGACATCTTTGAGATCTTTGACGGCAGTCAAAATTTGATTTTGTTTTATACTTTGTCCCCTGAATTTACCAAGGGATACGATAGCGCGGTCGCAGAAGGCATGGCTAAAGCAATCTCCGATCCTCAACCCGATCAACCAAGGAACTGGAAGACTAATCGCTGTGAAACAGTTTCTGTTACGATCAATGGACAACCCACAGAGCTCACGTGTGGCTGGATAGAATCCATATATGGCGATCACTGCCTGGTGATTTCTGGCTTCTTTAAAACCACTAAAGACACGCCGTGCGGCATTTTGGTTATCATGCCTGGCGAACCTGAAAAGGAATCCGTTATTAAAGCTTTGGAGAATATCCAGTAACTGTGTATAAAAAGCGGCAAGCTTTAAGTGGTAAGAGCGCACGCTCTTATCACTTTTTTATAGTTGTACATAAAGAAATCAAAGACGGTAACAGAGTGCAGGCGAGCCGGGGCGCTTAAGCCCCCGGTAAGCGACGGCTTCCCGTTGCGCCCAAGAGCGCCAGTGGTTGAATATTTGTATCCGTGGGGTTTAACTCACGGAATTGGTAATTGCGCTTCGCGTTCACCTTCGTTTTATTGAAGCGCTTGCGTAATTGATATTTGATAATTTTTTCATCCTTTAACCCCCTTATTCAAGATTATGTCAGAAACTTATAACGGCGAAACATACCAGAACAACTCTTCTGGAGGCGGCTGCGGCAAAGTTCTGCTGTGGCTGTTCTTAATTGCTCTTATCCTGAGCTGCTTGTGCTGTGCTGGATTTATCGGTACAAGCTACTACATTGCAAATTCCCTTAAAAACGGATTTGTGGAAGATCCTGTCGTTGCTGAAGAGAAGACAGTAGAAGCTTTTGGCGAACTGAATTTGCCGGAAAATATTAAACCTCGAGCGTTTCTTTCAGTTAATCTCTTTGGCAGAGATTTTGGTTTTGCGAGCATTTACAGTTGGAAACTTGCCCAAAACGAATTGACTGCCGCGTCTGCAGAATCGGAATCAGTTGCTCAGGAGTCCGCATTGCCGTCTGATGAATCCTTGCCAAAGGAAGTTCCAGCGGAAACCTCTGCTGACGACGAAGAAAACAACAATGGAGTCATTGTTTTCTATTTGTTGTCTGATGTGCTCAAAGGACAAGAAAAAGAGGTTGTTGATCAGATCTCCCAAAAGTTGACAAAACAGAACAATGGCAATAACATAACGGTTAAGCGTTCAGAAACGATTCCGATTACGATTAAGGGCGAGCCTTGCGAGTTCACATTCTCCTGGATGGAAGAAGACAGAAGCGTAAACAAGAATACCTTCTTAATGGTTTCTGGCAACTTTAAATCCACTAAAGAGACGCCATGCAACGTTTTTATTGCTTTGCCTGGCGAACCTGAAAAGGAAACCGTTATTAAAGTTTTGGAGAATATCCAGAAATAGCATCGTATAAAAAGCGGCAAGCTTTAAGTGGTAAGAGCGAAAACTCTTACCACTTTTTTGGTTTACAGTTTTTGCTTTTCTTGTCCCGCCTACTCTTTGTAGTTCAGCGCGTTCATGAGCTGGAAGAAGGATTCCTGGCTCGAGACGCCGATGTCGAAGTCTTCTGCGTTGTGGGCTGTTACAACGTGGTCATCTCTCTTAACGATCTTCCAGCAGGACTGCGGGATGTTGTTGATGATGTACGGGTGATGGCTGGTAACGATAAACTGCATGTCCTTGCGGCTGGAGACGATTTCGTCTACGACGCTGTCGATGCAGTTGACGCCCAGCGAGTTTTCCAGCTCGTCAATCAGAAGCACCGATTCCAGCGGCAGAATCTGGATGTTGACGATGTGCGCCAGCGTCTTAAGCATGCCGTAAGAAATCTCGTTTTGCGGAATCCAGCGGTCGGCTTCCCGGATTTCCAGCATGATAAAGTCGCCGAAAATGCTGGCGCGCAAGTCCTGAACGGTCGGGAAAATGCGGATGTAATGCTCTTTAACCCGGTCTACGATTTCCGGAAAGACGAAATAAAGAATCGCCAGTTTGGACAAAATATTAAACGACGTGTCGTTGACAAACCACGTATAGTTTGCGGAGACGTATTCCTTAAGCGAGTCGAGCGAGCTGGCGGGCAGATAGTTGTTCAAGTCCGGCTCCGCCTCGAACATGAACACCTGTTTGAGCTGTTCGTTGACGTGAATGATATTCGGCTCGCTTTTGAAAATCGACAGCGCGCTGCGGTCAGGCGAAATCTTGGGCATCTTGCCGAACCCCGCCATGACAATTTCGTCGTCGGCGCGGCGGAAGATTTCTTCCCCGTTGATGTGCAGCGTCTCTTCCGAAATGGACAGCTGAGAAATGGGCGAATTCGTCCAGCCGACCGGCTTCGTCTTGAACGACCAGCGGCAATGCTGAATCTCTTCTTCCGGGGCTTCTGACCCAATGGAATGGAACGAGCGTTTGGGCGCGACGTCCGGGCGGATGTCAAACTTCATCGTAAAGTGGGCGTTGGTCGAGAACTTGTCTCCCCACGCGTCCAGACCGCGAAGTTTGTGGTCTGCCATACATTGAATCATCTTGTACAGACTTTTCAAAATCAGGGTTTTACCCACTCCGGAAACGCCGACAAGAAGCGTCAGTTTGTCAAACGTCGTTTTTGTAACGTGAAGTCCGGAAACGCTGTTGGAATATTCGATTGATCTAATAAGCATGATAGTATTAATGAATAATTGTCTCGGCTCATTCGACAATGCGTACTTTTATTGTGAGCCAGCTTTTAGCTTCTAGCCTCTAGCCCCTAGCTTTTTATGTTAGTTTCTGACTTTAAAAGTCAAAGCTTAGAGCGTCAAATGCACAAGCTAATAACTAGTAGCTAGTAGCTAGCGGCTTCTTAAGTACGGATTTGTCGGAATAACCATATCTCTCTAAAGTGTTTTCAAAAAATCGGCGATGGCGGCGGCGTATTCGTCTGGATGTTCCAGCGGGGCGAGGTGTCCGCCGGGGACGGTGGCGCGAACGGCGTTGGGCATGGCGGCGGCGAGAGCATCGAGCGATTCCGGCGTGGAAAGGACGTCGTCTTTTCCGCCGATGACCAAAGCAGGCGTTTGGATTTCGCCCAGCCGAGCGGAGTAGTCTTTACGCTGAGCCATGCCGCGAGCCGCTGCTGCGACGCCTCTGGGGTTGTTGGCGCCGACCATCTTGCGATACGTCTCCAGCGCGTCGTGACACATAGACAACGATTCCGGCGCGAAAAGGTTGTTGAGCATCGCATCCGCCAGGAACATGCACGAGTCTTCCTTCTCGACACGCTCCGCCGTTTGCAGACGTTTGGCGGCTCCTTCCGGCGAATCCGCTTTGGCGTTTGTGTCGGAAACGACCAAGCCCAAAAGCCGATCCGGGCATCGATTCCAGATCTCCCAGCCCACGTATCCGCCCATCGACAAACCGCAGTAGACGAACTTGGACGAGAAAAGCGCGTCGGCAATCCGGATTATCTGATCTGCCATGTCCGTCATGGTTGTAACAGACCCGGCGGGGACGTCCGGCAACTCCTCGCCGTCTCTGAAAATATCGCCAAACCCGATAAAGTTGGGGAAGATGAGCGCGTAATGGTTCAATATATGATCGTAATCATACAAACGCGTTACAACGTCCATCCACATTTCAGACGTGAACGGGAATCCATGTCCGAAAAAGACGGGAATCAGGTTATTTTCGGGGTGAAAACAGTCGTGTGACATACTTAGCTCCTGGCTATTAGCTGCTAGCCTCCAGCTTGATTATCTTAATTCTTACTGCAATCGATAAAAGCGAAGAATCTCGAGTTGACAAGCTAATGGCTAGAAGCTAGCGACTAACAGCTTCTTTATTTCTTCGGGGTAATAACCATCTCATACCAGACGGTTTTGTATTTCGGGTCAAGTTCAATAACAACGCCGTTTCCGCTGCGGCGGACGGGGACGCTTTCGACCCGGTTTCCGGCGCCGTCGAGCGCGTAGACAGTAACCGAGTCCGCGTCGCTTACGCTGTCAATTATAAGGGACGCGGGAACGCCTTCGCACAGCGTCGGGCCTTGTCCCCAGCGGCTTCCGCACGTCCAGCGGCCGTCGCCCAAGTCTTCCAGATCCATGTCTGTATTGACGACCAGCGCGGTGGCGGCGATGAGGTATCGATTCGGCTTTGCCTCAACCATCGTGAACGTAATCCAGTCCTGACGCGTTTTCGCCGGTTTGAGAGTAACCTTGCCGAACCCGGACAGTGCGCCCAGGTCAAACGTTCTGCCGTTGACGAACCCGGTAAACGCTTTTGCTTTAGGCGCGCTGACGGTAAAGAACCCCTTGTCGGGAACCTGGAAATCGCAGTACAGTTCGCCCGTCTCGGAACGAATCCATTTGACGTCCATGCCGCCCAGTTGTTCTGGAATGGTGCTGATGTTTTGAGTCATGTTGGTTTGACCGTAAATCGCGCCGGCTGTGTCGGGCAGAACAACGCCGGTTCTTACCGCCCACGGCAGAGAGTAGTCCAGCCCCAGGGCGTCCAGAACGCGATGGTATTTGGACAGACAGTTGGTCATGACCTTCTTTTCTTTATCGATCGTCATTGTCGGCGCCTGAACGTGGTTGTAGCCGGCGGCTTTGACGTCCCCGCGGGCGAAAATCGCGTTACACGCCGGCAGGTGCGCCGTCTTTCCGAGGTTGGACGCCATGTCGAAGAACGCGTTACAAATCGGCGGGTCGTAATCGTTGTTGTGTTTCCATGCAAACTGGAAAATGCCAGACCAGTCCTGGAACGCTGCCATCGAAAACGCCATCAGGTTCCCTTCGGCGCAGTACGGGTTCGGGAACGGGTGATCGTACTCGCTGACCGTCAGGGGCTTGTTCATAACGCGAACGGCGGCAAGACGGTTGAGCGTTGAAGAGTTGGCAGCCGGCGCGTTGACCAGAGCGAGATTTCTGACGTACCAGTTGTTTGGATCCCACGGACGGCCGGGGAAGACCGGGTGGTTCCAGTAGGCGTGAATGTCACAGTAGTCCAGCTGCGCCTGAGCGTTCCAGTATCCGTACTGAAGCTGAGTCCCGCTGACGGGCTGTTTGGCGCCCAGCGACTTGATATAGTTGTACATCTCCAGCCAGTAGGTCTTTTCGACGTCGTAAATGAAATCGGTAAAGTCCTGTCGGGCAACGTCGTTTGAGAAGCCAACGCCGTTCTTTTTCGGAACGGAAACGGTTCCCTGTTCGAGCGATTCGGAATCCGAGATTCCAAACGTGCCGCCGGGAACGAGAGAGACGTCGGTAATCCAGTACGTAATGCCCGCCTTGAATCCGCCAAAGGAGATTCGGGCTTTGTCGTCGTCTCTGTCCGCGACAAACGTGAATTCGTACGTCTTCCAGTTGGTCTCGGTTTTAAACGACTGACGGAACGCAATCGTACTCCACGGGTCGTGCTGTTCTACCATGCCAACGCTCATTTCTGTCAGAGCGCTGGTTTTACATTTGAATTTGAGCGTGTACGGCATTCCATTTTGGGAGGACAAGCCATTGCGATGAAGCTGGGGAACCCAGGAGACTTCGCCCATCTTGTTGACTTGAATCTTCAGGGCTTTCCCGTTTGCTGCAGCCGGGTCGTCGACCACCTCAGCCGGGACGTCGCAAACGGCGTCGCGCTGAAGATCCCACTTTTGACGAGTGCGATCCGGGAACGACTCAAACTCGCCGTCGGGAATCATGTTCTCGCCGAAAGGAATCGTCTTGCTCGCCCAGGCGGCTTTCAGAGCGTCAGTCGTTTTGTACTTCTTTGAAAGCCACTCGTTCCAGATCTTTCGGAAATCGGACGCGTACGGTTCCGGGAGTTTGTCCAGCTGTCCGCACGCCCAAGAGCAGAAAACGCTGTTCTCGTTGTTGATCTCGATCATCGCAACGCCGGGGTCGTCAACGTAGGCTTTTTTCGTGTACGGGTTGAAGTGCGTCAGGAGGTCTTTGGCGTACTTTTTCTGATATTCAATCATTTGCGGCTGGAAGTTGTCCAAGCCCTTGTCATACTTCGGAACGTTCTCGTCGTTGTACATGCCGTCGCGCTGGTCAAGTTGACGCCCAACGTGAAGGTTTATATTGATATAAACGCCGTAGCGTTCCAGCTGATAAATCAGATAGTCGAGCTTTTCCATCTGCGTTTCAGACAGATCGAGATGGTTTTTGCAGTTTTCCCCGCCCCAGATAACGCGAGAATCCATGTGATGAAGCCGAACGGCGTTGATTCCAAACCGGGCTAACGTCTGCGCCAAGCGCTCCGCGTCTTCGTGACTTTCGGGGAACTCGGCGGTAAAGCACAGGTTCGTTCCGACAAACCGGACGGGACCTTTGTCCGAAACGAAATGATCGCCCTCAATCCGCAAAAAGCCGTCCGCTCCGGCGGGAGTGGGCGTTGACCACGTCCGGACGTTGGTGATGTTGTCCGGCGCCCCTTTGGTTATGGAAAAGGGAAACATCGGGGCGAACCCCTCGCTGTTAAAGACGACCTTTTCTCCGGCAAAAACGGACTGTGCCGCCAGAGCGACGATTAATAAAGCAAAATGTAGGCGTTTCATGATAGTAATAAAAGGCAGTAGGCAGTAGCGTGGCGATTTACGCCAATTGCTAATTGCTAATTGAAAATTGCTAATTAATATGCTCCTCTAACGCCTGTCGGTATTCCGGCGTCAGGGGCATGGGGTGTTTGGTTTGATGGTCAATGAAGACCAGGACGGTTCGGCAGCATGCGGTTTTAACGCCCCTCTGCCAACATTCCTGATAAATCGTAAACGAGGTGTTTCCGATTCGCTCAATGGTCGATCGGATTTCAACGTCGTACGCCAGGCGAGTTTCGCCGAAGTAGTCGGTTTCTGTATGAGCCAGAATCAAATTCCACTTGTCGGCGGAGCAGTCCGGGTTAAAAATTTTGTAAATTTTCATTCGTCCGCGTTCGAACCAACGAATGATCGCCGCGTAATGAATGTGCTGCCACATGTCCGTGTCGCCAAATTGTGGCTCAATTTTAATAATATCCATTGATTTTAAAATCTTTCTTGGTATAATAACCTCTAAAGGCAGGTAAGCTGAAAGCAGCGAGATGAAAACCTCTCAACCTAAATATACGGCTTTCAGCTAACCTATATTATTACATATTTAAATAAAAAATCAAGCAAGCGCCACGCGATTTTTGGCGGAAAATCTTCCGCCTCGCTTTTGCGCCTTTCCTTTTAGAGAGATTACCGTTATGCCACAGCCTTTTATTTTGGCAAGTCGTTCCCCGCGGCGAAAGAAAATGCTTACCGCCGCCGGGTATAAATTTGAAGTCGTTCATCCGGACGAAAAAGTCGAAACGCCTCGACGCAAAAACGAGACGGCGCTTCAGTACGCCATGCGAATGGCTCAGGCGAAAGTTCTCAACGTTTACGCCGCCAAACGAGCTGAAGACCCGCAATGCACGCCCACAATCGTTGGGTGCGACACCGTCGCGGTCGTCCCGCTGAGGTTTAAGGACGAAGTCTACGGCGGAGAGATTATCCGAGATGAAGTTTTCGGCAAGCCGAAAGACGCTGAAGACGCCAAACGGATGCTGCAAACCCTTCGAGGAAAAGAACATACGGTTATCAGCTGTCTGTGCATCCTGCAAGCCGGGATTCTCAAAACGCGAATTTCCAAAACCCAGCTTAAAATGGACAACATTTCCGACGAAGAGATTGACGAGTACATCGCCACCAAAAAATGGAAAGGCAAGGCGGGCGCGTTCGGCTATCAGGACGGAAACGATTGGCTCCATATTATCGAAGGGTCAGAAAGCAACGTCGTCGGCATGCCGATGGAACAGCTGGCAAATACTCTGCAGTGAGGAATTAGGAGTTAGGAGTGAGGAGTTGTCGCAAGCGCCAAAATAATTCCTCACTCCTCACTCCTCACTTCTAACTAACGGCACAAAAGACTTAATAGATGATCTTAAATGTCTTATACCTGCTGGCTCTGCTTCTGGCGTCGCCGTGGCTGATTTTTCGCGCTCTGACAACCGGACGCTATCGGGAAGGCTGGGGAGAGAAAGCGCTCGGACGCGTTCCGATTCTGCCGGACAATCCCGACGCGCCGACGCTGTGGCTGCACGCTGTCAGCGTTGGGGAAGTCAACCTGCTGCCGATGCTGGTTTCGCGGCTGGAACAGGCGATTCCCGGGGTTCGGTGCGTTATTTCCACGACAACCAAAACCGGCATGGAAGTCGCCAGAAAGCGGTTTCCCAACCATACGGTTTTCTATTATCCTCTCGACTTTACCTGGGCGGTGAAAACCGCGCTGAAACGAATCCGCCCAACCGCTTTGATTCTGGCGGAGCTGGAAGTCTGGCCCAACATGACGCGTCTGGCGAAAAAGAACGGCGTGAAAGTCGTCGTCTTTAACGGCAGAATCAGCGACAAGAGCTTTCCGTCCTATCGGCGCTTTTCCTGCTTTTTGCGACCGGCGTTCCAGCGCGTTGACAAAGTCGTGTCTCAAAGCGACGTCTATTCCCGGCGGTTTATTGAACTGGGCGTTCCCGCCGACCGCGTTGTAACAGTCGGATCGATTAAATTTGACGGCGCGAAAACCGAGCGCGCCATTCCAGCCGTCGACCGTGTTCGCTCTCTGACCGGAACGAGCAAAACCGGCGCGTTTTGGGAAGGCGTAACAGACGCCGACGTCGTCTTTCTGGCAGGCAGTACGCAAGACCCGGAAGAGGAACTGGCGCTCAACGTCTTTAACCGCTTTAGCGAGCAGTTCGACTCTCTCAAGCTGATTCTCGTCCCGCGACATCCCGAACGCTTTGACGCCGTCGCCAAGATGCTGGAAAGCCGCGGCGCCGAGTTTATTCGTCGAACCGAGTTGACAGAGCAGGGCGGGGAAAACGCAAGCTGCTCAAAACGCTGCCGAATCCTGCTGGTCGACACCGTTGGCGAACTGGGCGCGTGGTGGGGAACGGCGCAAATCGCGTTTGTCGGCGGAAGCATGGGCAGCCGCGGCGGACAGAACATGATCGAGCCGGCGGGATACGGCGCTGCGGTTTCTTTCGGTCCCAATACAACCAACTTCCGGGACGTCGTCGCGCTTCTGCTGGGCGCCAACGCCGCCGTCGTCGTTAAAGACGAACAGGAGATGTTACACTTCGTCGAGAAATGCCTGACCGACCCCGCCTGGCGAGAAGAGCTTGGCGCCCGCGCCAGAAATCTCGTCTTGTCTCAAACCGGCGCGGCAGACAAAACCGTGGGGATTATTAAAGAGAGTTGCGATTGATTGAAAGGCGGTAATGAAGCGCCCAACGGGCGCGGAATTACGCATTCGCCGATAGGCGAACAAAACGTTGGAAGTGTGCATTCCAAATCGACGCAGCCGAAAACCTTCTTGGATGGCGCCTGTCTCGGGCGCCTTGCCGATACAAGAAAAATCTCTTTCGCAGAATACTCGCTCCGACCCGCTGGATCGCGGCTGTCTCAGCTGCCGAAGAAAAATTTAGCCGCAAAGAACGCAAAGTTCGCAAAGAAATGAAAGGCGGTAATGAAGCGATAGGCGGTAGTCCCCCCGATTTTCGAAGGGCTTGACTTTTTTAGTTATTCTATATAATATTAAAATCATGATTATTAAAAAAGCAGAGCTTGCTCCTGCTCTTAAATGGGTTGGGGGTAAGCGTCAACTCCTTGACGTATTTCAACCTTTATTTCCGAAGGATTTCAGCACGTATTGTGAGCCTTTCTTAGGCGGCGTCGCGGTGTTGTTTCATTTACGCCCTCAAGTGACTATTGTCAACGACGCTAACGAAGAATAAGAGCTTTTTTTCTTTTGAAAAGTTTGTCAAACTGATTAATAAACGGAACTGTTGTAATGAATCAAAGCGAACAAGTTATTAATACGATGCGTGCATTGGGTGGATATGCAACTTTTGAACAACTCAATAAAACGTTAGATTTTTCTTGTTGGAAGACCAAAACGCCAGAAGCGTCTGTGCGTCGTATAGTTCAGCAATCTGATGCTTTTTTTAGAATTCAACCTGGTTTATGGGCATTGGAAGAGTGTCGTTCAGAAGTCGAAAAGAAACTAAAGATTAGCAGTCGTAATGCAAAGAAACAGGAATATTTTTCTCATTCTTACTTTCAGGGGTTACTTGTTATGATTGGGAATTCAAGAAATTTTGAAACATGGATTCCCAATCAGGACAAAAACAAATTCTATCTTGAAACATCGTTAAGCAGTTTGTGTTCTATTAAAAAAGACTTTTTCGATTTTTCTTATCCTTGTTTTGTTAAACGTGCGAAAACTATTGACGTAATTTGGTTTAATAATCGAAAAATGCCATATGCGTTTTTCGAGGTGGAACATACAACCGATATTTCTCATTCATTACTTAAATTTAATGAGTTACAGGATTTCTACGCAAACTTCTATATCGTTGCAAACCAGAGCAGAGAACATCAGTTCAATGATATTCTTACAACGACGTATTCTTTTCAGGGTATACGAAATAGAGTTCACTTCCTTTCCTATCAACAGTTAACAAATGATTTTGACAAGGATTTAAAACAGCACGAACAATTTAATTACAATTCATTATAAATATTCAGTTAAGTAATCCTAGAAATGATACCAGAAAATTCCTCCAATGTAATACTCATCGCCTTCGTTAACTTCCAACATCTGTTCTTGTAACGTCTTAGCATAATCATTGAATACATAGGTTCCAAAGGTTTCATTGAGGTTTTCTCTCAGCTTGTATGACAAATGCGAATCCATGTATTCTTCAGCGGAAAGGTTTTCTGAAAGTTTCAAAAATTCGTTATAGGCGCTTTCAAAATATTTTTTCTTATCAATGATTTTAATACTATTATTTTCTTTATTGTATTCTACTGAACCATTCATGTCTTCCAGAAACATCGAAATCAATTCATCGTATGGTTCAGAAGCGTCATAAACATAGTCCGCGATTTCACCGATAAAAGAATCATCGCTATATACAAAATCATCTGCAGTAATGTATTTAGTAATAGGTTTACTTGACAACTGCACAATCATGTCACTACTCATAATTATTAAACTTTAACCAATCAATAGAAGTTTTTTCTCCACTTAGAGGGTAATTCCTCAAAGCACATTCTAACAGATTTATTGTACAATAAATTTTCGAAAATACAAGCGTTTATATAAATAATTAAACAAAAATATGGTTCATCTGACAAGTTGTTACTTGAACGTACTATAAGAATTACTTTACGGGAAACTTTCGATCATAACGAATATATTCTTTCTTTAGCTATGCTTGAGCGCGGCATTTTAGAAAAGCTAGTTTGATATTGTTTGAAGCGTGAACGGGTT
>JAZUMX010000740.1:0-2044 GCA_045603865.1 Thermoguttaceae bacterium | reverse complement strand
CGTTAGGCGAACAAAACGGTATGTGTAAGCGCCAGTAAAATCTCACGCGGAGCCGCGGAGACGCGGAGGACGTTCCCAAAAAAATGAAAGACGGTAACGGAGAGAGCGTAGCGAACGAAGTTACGCTTAGGCGAGCCACGGGTGTTAACCCGTGGGCGTGAGCGCAGCGAACGTTGCAAACCCAAACGACGAAGCCAAAAACCTCCCTTGGGTGTAGCCCGTCCTCGGGCTACTTGCCGGAACAAGAAATAACCTCTTTCGCAGGAATGTCCGCCCGAACCCCCGGCACGAGGGAGTCCCCTGCCGCATTGTTGGTATGAAGAACAAGCTCTTTCGCAGAAAAACCGCTCCGCCCCGCTGGATCGCGGCTGTCTCAGCCGCCGAAGAAACCTCACGCCAAGTTCGCGAAGTTTTAAAAATATCTTTGCGGCTAAATACCTGTCAAAACAAAAAGCGGGAGTTTCCTCCCGCTTTAACATTTATTCTTTTACGATTGCGTAACTACTATTTACCTGTTCTTTTTCTCACGTACAGCAGCCCTGCGGCGCCGAGTAACAGCAGCGCCCACGTTGACGGTTCAGGAACGCCAGAACCGGGTTCGTTATAGTCAGACAACGCCCACCATGTTTGCGCGGCTCGCATTTCGTCATACGTAAAAGCGCTATCTCCCCGGATAACAATACTGTCAAATGAAAAATTCTCTCCGGACAGACTGTAAACGCTGTCTGGGTCTTGTTCTTCTTCAGATAACGACATATCTGGATCAATGAATAGCAAAGCATTGTCTCCATTTTCGCCAAACATCAGTTTTACTACAAACAAGTGAGTATCTGTATCTAAATCGTCAATGCCGAAATCTGACGTACTTAAAACTTTGTTGGCGCCTCGATAAAGTTCTGCTCCCATCCCTGAACCGCCATCAGCGCTTTGCAACAAATAACCATAATACAGTATTTTATTAGTAACGCTATCGCCGCCAATTAAACCGTCAGTTCCCATAACGCCCCAATCGTCCATAACATTAAAGTCCAATGTCATTTTAGCGCCGTTATCTCCGCCGGAAACGTTAAGAACGCCTTGCTCACCAGAGAATCCAGGATAGTCCAAATTTTGGGAATTATCTACAGTAGCGTTCGCTCCTGTCCATTTGGTTAATGGAGCCTGACCCAGATTCTGCTGAAACTGTCCAACAAGTGCACCTTCCTCGTAATTCGAAAAAGCTTCCTGAATACATGGGACTATTGGAACAGCGCCGAAAATATCAGTTAATGACGTGACAGTGGTTGCATCGCCTTTACTTGTAACTGTATCGGAATCGGAATACGCCATTTTGATATTGTCATAATACATCGTTCCACTTGTGCCCAATCGGATGCCATTATTCTCTGACAAGGTTGACAAGTTTGCATCTAGTTGTAACGTAGGCGTTGTATATAAATCTTCGTATTGAAGTTCATGTCCTAAATCAAAAGCCCAAGCAAACATTCCATCTTGATTGGCAACTACTGCATAGGTCTTATATGTTCCATTATAATTATCAGTTGTATAGGCATTTAATTGTGGAGTTGGATTAACTCGTCTTAATAACAAAGGATTGGTATTAACTTTTCCCACGAATAATCTTTCATGACCTGTACCACGACCATTACTCAACGAAAATCCGCCCCAATTTGCTTGTTCTGAAGGAAGCTGCATGTCGAATGTATAGGCAAACGTGCCGGAAATCAACTGTCCAGAAGTTCCATATGACAGAAAGACTTTACCATCGCCACTAACTATTTTGGCTCGGTTTCCTGAACCATAAGGTTCAGTGGTAATAGTAATCGCCTGACCCGACTCATTCGTCCAAACTTGAGCGGTTCCACCATCCCAGTTCCAACCAGATTTATTCCCGTCGAAATCTTCTGTTCCGACAATGGCGGCAAACGAGAAAACAGATGCAGACAGAATAGCCGCAAAGAAAAATACAAAAACCAAACCTCGTGTTAAAATGCGGGGGGGGGGCAGAATGAACAGTCTTCAAGTTTAGCCATTATTTTACTCC
>JAZUMX010000739.1:0-2806 GCA_045603865.1 Thermoguttaceae bacterium | reverse complement strand
AGGCGAAACCAAGACGATTCTGCTGTCAACTCACATTTTGCAGGAAGTAACCGCCATGGCAAACCGGGTCTTGTTTATCAACGAAGGACGCCTCGTTTTCGACGGCTCCGTCGACGAACTGACCAAAGACGGAAAGACGCTGGAAGAGCAGTTTAGCGAATTAACAAAGTAACCATGAGTTAGGAGTTAGGAGTGAGGAGTGAGGAGTTGACGCAAAGCGTCGTTCGCACTAACCACTTACTACTAACTACTAACCACTTACCACTTCAAACCATCCCCATACCACTAACCATACTCAACATACCATCCCCATGAATTTCCACGCAGCTCAAGCCGTATTCAAGCGAAACTTTTTCGCTTACTTTTCCAGTCCAACCGGATACGTGTTTATTTGCGTATTCGTGCTTTTATGTGCGTTTTCCGCGTTCTGGCCGGCGGAGTTCTTCAATATGAACCTCGCCAACCTGGGACAGCTCAACAAGATTTATCCGTTTATTATGCTCCTGTTCATTCCCGCTATTACGATGAGCGTATGGGCGGAAGAACGTCAGCGGGGAACGGACGAGCTGCTGCTGACGCTGCCGGCGCGCGACTTCGACATCACCGTCGGGAAGTTTCTGGCTGCGATTGGGATTTACACAGCGTCGCTGCTTTTCGCGGCGATTTGCCTGCTGTGCGAGTTGGAATGGCTGGGCAATCCGGACTTGGGGCTGTTTATCGCGACGTTTATCGGGTACTGGCTTTTGGGCGTAACGATGTGCGCTATTGGCATGGCGGCTTCGTTTGTTACATCCAACCTGACCATGGCGTATATTTTCGGCGTGGCGTTTAACGCGCCGCTGACGTTTGCCGTTTGGAGTTCAAACCTGTTTTCCCAGAACTGGGGGCGTCTGTTTGCCGACTGGAGCTACTCGGGTCAATTCGCGCCCTTTGGACGCGGGCTGTTCTCCCTGTCCTCGACAATATTTTTCGTCGGCTGCGCTGCGGCGGCGCTGTACGTCTGCATGATTCTCATTTCACGGCGCCATTGGGCGGACGGCGCTAACGCCCGGGTTCGAGCGATTAATTATACTGTCCGCGCCGTCTGTCTGTTCGTTATTGTCGTTGGGCTGGCAGGGCTTTTTAAGAGTTACGACCTTCAGCTGGACTTGACGGAAGAGCGGCTCAATTCGATGGCGCCGGAAACCAAACGGCTCATCGATTCCATCGAGCCGACGCGTCCGGTTAAAATCGACGCGTATATTTCGCCCGACGTCCCGCAGCGGTACGTTCAGTCCAAGGGGCAGATGGAGCGTCTTCTGCATGAAATCAGCTCCCGCGGCGGCAAGCGGTTCGACGTCAATATTCATTACATCAAACCGCTGACCGACGAAGCCCTCCTGGCGGAAAAGCAGTACGGAATTCGCCCCAAACGGGTGGCGGAAATTTCGCGGTCTATTATGACGACTGAGGACATCTATCTGGCGGCGGTCTTTTCTTCCGGCGTAGAACAGGTGATTATTCCCTATATTGACCCCGGCATGTCGGTCGACTACGAATTGTCACGCGCGCTGGCGACAGTGTCGAAAAAACAGCGCAAGCGAATCGGCGTCGTTCAGACGGACGTTCAGCTTTTCAGCGGAATTGATTTCGCAGCCATGCGTCCGTCTCCCGACTGGAAAATCATTGAGGAATTAAAACTGACGTATAACGTCGAGTCCGTCGACCCCAAAGAGAAAATAAATCCGGCGGACTGGGACGCTCTGCTTTGCGTTCAGCCGTCGTCGCTGGGGCCGGACGAAATGAAGAATTTCATCGAAGCGGTTGAGGCGGGTACGCCCACGGCGATTTTTGAAGACCCGCTTTCGTACTTTGCCGCCGATACGATTCCCGGCACGTCCGAACCGCGATTCCCGCAGGGCAACCCGATGCTGGCGATGATGATGCAGCAGCAGGCGCCGCCCAAGGGGGATATAACTCAGCTGTGGGATTTGCTCGGCGTTGAGTTTGACGGCAACGGGTGCGTCTATCAGGCGTACAATCCCATTCCGCGATTCTCGGAAATTCCCGCCTACTTTATTTTCATCGATCAGGGCGCAGGCGAGCCGCAGCCGTTTAACGGCTCAACGGCGGGGACGCAGTGGCTGCAGCGAGTTCTTCTGCCGTTCCCCGGTTCGATAGCCCTGATGGACAACGTCAAAAAGAACGCCGGCGAAACCGGGCGCAATCTGGAACAGAGCTTTCTGCTCCGCACCGGTCCGAAAGCGGGATTCGTGCCCGGAGAAAAGCTGTTCAAGATTAACCGGATGGGATCTCGCGCCGGCATCGATCTCAACGCGAAGCCCAACCCGTCACACGGCGATTTGATCGTTTCCGCCTGGATTAAAGGGAAGAACTGGAAACGCCCCGTCGCGGAGACGACTGCGGCTGACAAGGCAGGCAAAGACGCCGCCGACAAACCCGCAGAGAAAAAGCAGTCTACGAGTAACAAAGACAACGTCAACGTAATTTTGACGGCTGACCTCGACCTGATTCACGACGCCTTTTTCAGCCTCCGCAACGAGGTTCTGGACGAGGATTTCAAGTTCGACAACGTCGCGTTTGTTCTCAACGTCATTGACCTTGTCGCCGGCGACGAGTCGTTCTGCCGGATTCGCTCTCATCGACCGGAACATCGAACGCTGACGCTGATTAACAAACTCACTCGTCAGGCGCGGGAGAAGAAAGAAAAGGACGTCGCGGCTCTGCAGGCGCAGTACGACAAAAACGTCGAGAACCAGAAAAAGCGCATCGAGGAGGAAACGCAAAAGCTCAACCGCCAGATTCG
>JAZUMX010000738.1:0-4835 GCA_045603865.1 Thermoguttaceae bacterium | reverse complement strand
ACAATCGTCTGTACCTCTGGAATCCGGCGGAAGGCAAAGTTCTTGGAGCGATTGAAAATCTGCCAGGCAAAGTTCGCTGCATTACCACCGTCGGCGTAAACAAAGTTGCCGTTGGCATGTGCGACAACTCGTTGGGCGTCTGGGATTTCACTTCCGGAGCGCAGACATATAAAATGGAAGGTCATACCGGCACGATTGCCGATATGCAGTGGGTTGAATCTCAAAAATGGCTGGTAACAGTCGGGTTCGACAGCTCCATTTGCATCTGGGTCCTGGAAAAGTAACAGGATTCAAAAAAATTGCATTAGCAATTCGGATTGTAACAACTATAGCGGTTTTTCATTCACGGCTAACGTGAAATTGAAATAAATCGCTGTAAATAGCAAAAACAAGGGAGCCGTGGCATTCGTCAGAATGATTAACGGGAGAAACAGGAACAATAATAAACAGCGTTGAGCGTTGAAAAGAGCGACAAATCTTCTTTCCGCCGACGTCAGACACAAAAACAACCATTTATGGGAGGTTTGCCGTGAGCAAGTCAAAAAATAACAAAAAGAATCGCAAGTTCAATCATCCGTGCACGGTGGAATCGTTGGAAGAACGCCTGCTGTTGTCGGTAGCGCCGGCAGACGTTGACGCTCTTCAGGTCGGTTCCTTGTACATTGAAGGCACGTTCGGCAGCGACCAGCTCACCGACGACTCCTACGGCGACTACCTGGAAATCTCCTACAACGGCGGCGTCCAAGGCACGAACCTCGACAAGCTGGAAATCAACCTCGATAAAAACGACAACGGTCAGGTCGACATCAACGAGGCGTTTTTCCACCTGGCTCAGGGAGATCCCGCTTACGGCGCATACAACAGTGTCAAGTTTGAAATCGTCGACGCCAACGGGACGATTAAAACCGGCGACGTTAAATGGACGATTTCCAACAACAACCAGTTGCTGACCATGGAGTTTGAAGACTTCGAATCCGGCGACAAACTGGTCTGTCGGTTCGACGTTGACTTCTACAAAGGCGTCAGCCCGATTTACGACGAAGACGGCGATATCATCGACCGCAGAGAGTCGTCCAACGTTACCGTCAACGGCGACGACTTTGAAGGCTCCCGAATCAAAGCGTATTTCAGCGCAAACAACTACGAAGACGTTTCGATTGAAAAAACGTACATCGACAACTTCGGCGCTGTCAAGTACGGTCTTGACCTGAATGAAAACGCCTACTTCCCGGAAGACGTTACATCCGCAGACGAATACGTTGCCGGCGCGTTTGGAACCGTCGTTCAGACGCCAATTGTCAACACGATTTCCGGCTACGTCTATGACGACATCGACGGTTCTCTCACGCTCACCGGGGCAGACGTTCTTCTGTCAAACGTTACATTGACGCTTTACGAACTGGACGGGACTGGAAATTACGTCTCCACCGGTTTGACGACAACGACTGACGCGGACGGCTACTATGAATTCACCGACCTGTTCAACGGAACGTACATGGTTCTTGAAACGCAGCCGGTCAACTACACAGCGGTCTGCGCCAACGCCGGTTACGTGCCCTCAACGACACAGGTTTCGACCGTTCGCGACTTGAATTGCATTTACAAGATTGACCTCAAGGGCAATCAGGACAGCATTCAAAACAACTTCGGTCAGAACTCGCCCGGTCAGCTCAGCGGCATCGTTTGGCTGGACGCCAACCTCAACGACCTCTACGACGCCGGCGACACGCTCCTGAAGGACGTTACCATCAATCTGTATGACGATAACGGAACGTTCCTGGCGACGACCAAAACGGACAGCAATGGGTACTACGAGTTCACAGGGTTGTATCCGGGACTGTACACCGTCGAAGAAAAATGGCCGACGGAATACATTCACTCCGGCGAAATCCCCGGCACGACGGGCGGTTATGTCGATTCCGACGACGATCCGGGATTCATTTACGATATTGTCATTACGTCGCGCGGCATTTCCGAGTCCAACAACTTCTGGGAAATCCTGCCCGGTATGATCAGCGGATACGTCTTTGAAGACAACCAGGCGATTGAGCGCAATGCCGACGGCTCGATTCCGGATCAGTACAAGATTACCACCGGCGTTAAAACGGCGGACAGCGTACCGATTCCGGGCGTTACGCTGGGTCTGTACAACATCGACGGCACCGTTCCCATTACCGACGCTCAAGGCAATCCGCTGACCACGGTTACCGACGAAAACGGCTACTATGAATTCACTCACCTTATGCCGGGTTCTTACTGCGTTATTGAAACGCAGCCCAAAGCTTACATCGACGGCGTGGATACAGCCGGAACCGGCGGCGGCTGGGCGTTTAACCCGAACGACGCTCAGTACGAAGTTACCGTCAAGCAGTTCGGAACCGACCGAAACAACGACGCGATTATTCGAATCAGCGTCAAGTCCGGCGAGAATTCCAGGATGAACAACTTTGCGGAAGTCAACGTTGTTGACAAACCGACTCCTACTCCGACCCCGGGCGGAAGTGAAAAGATTCCGTTGGTTTCTTATCCGCGCGTTTCGAACTCGTCAGGCGGCGGATTCCAGTCTGTTCCGTACATTCCATCATACATGAGCCGCGGTCTTTCCGCCCTGTACGGCGGCGGCGGATCAGCCGTTTCCGCATGGCATTTGTGCAGCCTCAACGCCGGCATGGCGCGACGGTTGGGCGACGGCGTCGTCCTCAACGGACTTCAGGGAGAAGGACTGACAACCGACATGATGTCCGCCAGCGGTCTGATTGCCAACGGTCTGATTAAGGAAGGCTACGGAATGGAAGCGCTTATCAACATGTTCTCGCCGATTTTCGACCCGATTAACTGGAACGGTCGAACGGATCCTGAACTGGCGTGGCGCATGGCGGATTGGCGCGACGGGACTGTTACCTTTGTCGGAGAATACGGCGTCATGGAAGGCATTCCGCTTACCGGCGACTTCAACGGCGACGGCAAAGACGAACTGGCTGTCTTCGTTGACGGCGTCTGGTTCATCGACATCAACGGCAACGGATACTGGGACGCTGACGCCCTTTGGGTTCAACTGGGCGAAAAAGGCGACCAGCCGGTGGTCGGCGACTGGGACGGCGACGGAAAAGCGGACATCGGCGTTTACGGCAAGATCTGGGCGGGCGACTGGGACCTGGTGGAACATGATCCGGGGCTTCCGGACGCCGAAAACCTCACCCGCGGCGTTTACAAGAACATGCGTCCTCGCGTTGCGGTCAAGACGGCGGCCTCCGGCTTCTCCAAGCTGACCAGTACAGGCGCCATTTACGAAAAAGCCATTGACCACGTCTTCCACTTTGGAAATCAGGGCGATCGCGCCATTACCGGCGACTGGAACGGCGACGGCGTCGACAACATCGGCGTGTTCAGTAACGGAAACTGGTATCTCGACGTTGACGGCAACGGCCGCCTGACAAGCTCTGACCGCGGATACGATTTCGGTTCAACGGGCGACATCCCTGTTACCGGCGACTGGAACGGCGACGGCGTTACCAACATCGGCGTTTATCGCAACGGCAAGTTCATTCTCGACACCAACGCCAACGGCGTCATGGACGAATCCGACGCGGTTGTTGAATCCGGCGAAGCGGGCGACATCCCGATCTCCGGCGACTTCAACGGCGACGGCGTCGACGAAGTCGGAACCGTCAAACTGTCAGGCGTTCGTCAGTAAAGCGGCATGCGTTTTAACGCTTAAAGTTCAATTATAATAATGGACAATGGATAATGACAAAAGCGTTTTCCATTGTCCATTTTCCTTTATACAATCAATAGTTTTCTGCTATGCTTGTCAAACTGCTTTTTCCTCGCGGATTTTGCGCTGGCGTGTATCGGGCGACAACAGCCTTGAACGCGGCGTTGAACAAGTACGGCGCACCGGTGTACGTTTATCATGAAATTGTTCACAACAAGTGGGTTGTGGAATATTTCCGACAAAAGGGCGCTGTGTTTGTCAATTCTCTTGACGATATTCCAGACGGTTCTGTTACACTCTTTTCCGCTCACGGCGTTTCGCCTCAAGTCGAGCAGAAAGCAAAACAAAAAGGGCTGCGTTACATCGACGCCTCCTGTCCGCTGGTTCAAAAAGTCCATCGGGAAGCCAGACGATTTGTTCAGCAGGGGTATGCCGTATTGCTTATAGGACATCCCCATCACGACGAAGTCGTTGGAGTTCAGGGGGAAGCTCCGGATAAAATATTTATCGTTAAATCGAAAGAATCCATCGACGCTTTGCCATTAACCAGCGAAGACAAGGTTGCGTACATCACTCAAACAACGTTATCGATAGACGAATCTGCGGCAATTATCGAGTATCTCAAATCCAGATTTCCCAATATCGTTGGACCGACGGTCAAAGACATTTGCTATGCAACCCAAAACCGCCAGAACGCAATCAAAACGGCAGCGGATGAATTTAACCGGAAGAATCTTGCTGTTAAAGCGGTTGTTGTAGGCAGCTCAAACAGTTCCAACAGCATACGGCTTACAGAAATCGCCAAAGAGCAAAACATTCCTGCGTTTCTTATTGACAGCCCGGCTGACATCAATTCTGACGACTTCACAGACGCCGACGTCGTTTTGCTCACTGCCGGGGCGTCCGCTCACGAATCGGTTGTCGAACAGGTTGTGAAATATTTTCAATCCACGTTTGACGCTTGCATTGAAGAAGCTCGCATTTGCGAAGAAAACACGTTTTTCCCGCCGCCGGAGATGCCGTAATTTGGAGGGAGTAGGGAGTAGGGAGTAGAAAGCTCCTAGCTATTAGCTACTAGCCATTAGCCTGGTTATTTTAAGCTTCAACCTTCAAATATTAA
>JAZUMX010000737.1:0-1535 GCA_045603865.1 Thermoguttaceae bacterium | reverse complement strand
TCGCCTTTGCCGAGGAACCAGTTGCCGATATCCAGGTTGTGAACGTGCTGTTCGCAAATGTGGTCGCCGCAGAGCCAGTTGAAGTAATACCAGTTTCTCACCTGATACGCCATTTCCGACTCGTTTTCAACGCGATTGCGAACTCGGGCTCCGCCGCTGTTCCAGCAAACAATAGCGTAGATCAGATCGCCGTACTTGTTGTCGACGCAGATTTCCTTGAACCCCTGTTCGTATTTGCCGTCGTGATGTCTCTGAAGTCCCACGCCGACAGCCAGTCCTTTTTCGTCTGCTATCTTGTTGACTTCCATGAGCATTCTGTACCCGGGCGCGTCAACGCAGCACGGCTTTTCCATAAAGACGTGGTACCCCTTTTCAATCGCGTACTTGTAGTGGATCGGACGGAATCCCGGCGGGGTAGCGAGAATAGCATATCGCGCGCCGTTTTGATATCCGTAGTCCAGCGCCTTGATAAACCCGTCAAACCCCCAGAACATGGCGTCTTCCGACAATTTCCAGCCAGCGCCCGCCTGCTTGGCGTTCTCTTCATGCATGTCCGCGCAGGCGATAAGCTGAGTATTAGGCGCGGTCAAGAAGTTGGCGACAGCGCCGCGACCTCGACCGCCGCACCCGACGACAACGGCTTTGATGGTTTCATCGGTTCCTGCTCCGTGCGCCAGCTGAGCTGTGCCCAAAGTCATAGCCGCGGCGGAAGCCGATAGTATGGACGACGTCCTGAGAAAATCTCGACGGGTTGGTTTCATTGCAAACTCCTTCATCTAACGGGTGGGGGGAATAAAAAATGAATGAACAGCGCGCTTGCTGGAATTCGTCTTGCTATTAGAAAGCGCCGCCCTCAGTCTCAGAGCGTTCATTCATTACTGTATTTATCTTTATATTATTTTTAACATAATCAAAAATGGATTGCAAGACTTTCCAGAGATTTTTGGAGATTTTTTCTATGGAGAGCGCCGCCTCGAAACTCTATTTAACCGTAAATTCTTTACTCTGCGTCTGACCGTTTTTGTCCGTCCAGGTCGCCTTGTATTTGCCTTTGAATCCGCGGAATTTCAGCGTAACGGTTTCGGAGTCTGCTTTCTGAACGAAGTTCGTCTTCCATTCCTCATTGATGAGTTTGTTCAGAGCGAAATAAGACGGCTTCGGGTCCATGTTGCGGGTAAACAGTCCGCACGTCGTCGGTTCGCCCGGCGCGCCGCAGTCGTCAACGACGTTCCACCACGTTATACCCATCATTTCCGGGACGCTGAACCAGAGCCGATACAAATTCCGGGCGACAATCGCCTGAATTGCTCTGCCGTTCGCGTCGTCGTTGGGTGCGGTAATTGTAATCTCGCTTAAGTGAATCGGACGTCCCGTCGCCGCCAGCGCTTTCATCCTGCCCAGAACAATGGTTGGCGTTTGAATCTCCGCCCCGGCGGCAATATCCAGCGTTAATTGCGGGTTCATCAGATGCATTTGCGACCCAACAATGTCAATTTTACAGCCGTGGGCGATGAGGTCTGCAATCTGATCAGGGT
>JAZUMX010000736.1:0-3993 GCA_045603865.1 Thermoguttaceae bacterium | reverse complement strand
AACGCCGTGTCCTCATTGCGGCAATTCCATCAGAACGTCATGGTTAAATGGAAGAAACAAGAATCCGAAAATATGTCCCAGCTGCCAAAAGTCGCCTGATTATGAAGGATTTGGAGACGTTCCAGAAATGGTTTATATTGTCGAGGGATCTTCTAAAAGCGGCAAAACGTCATTTTTATTTCAGACAATGATCTTGTTGAATAAACATTTTGGTTCCTTCATTCGTTTCTCTGACAGTGAGCAGGAATATCAGGTTCGATTGCAGGCGGATCAAATCAGCAATGGGCGTTTTGGTCCGCCAACTCCGCATCGTTTATGCCCCAAGGCGTATTTGCTTCACTGTAAAAAAGCGCTTGGAAAGTTTCTGGCGTACTTTTACGATACCGGCGACAACTCTTTGACTGCTATTGAAGCGGGAAGGGCAGAGCCGTACTTCAATTTGGCAAATGGCATTTTTTTGGTTATAGATCCGTGGGCTGAAAGCGGCATTGTCAAGGCGGCGGGTAAAAGAAAGAAGTCGCTTCCGTCAGCTTACCTTTACGCCAAAGAGGATGCAAACGCTGTAATTGGCATGCTGTGCAATAAACTGGAACGTATTTACCCGGATTCGTTCAATTCCGGTTTTGATCTGCCAATTTGCATTGTCGTAACAAAGTGCGATCTCAATAATCTGAAAACCGCCATTGGATGCGTCAGCAACAGGTTTACTCAGTCTTCAGAACAGTGGAACGAACATTCCAGGATGGTTGAAAAATATCTTTTACGCTGCGGAATGTACAATTTTGTCAACGTTGTTAAAACCCGATTTAAAAAGAGCGCATTCTTCGCTGTCAGCGTTCTGAGAGATTCCGATAACAATTGTGACGAAACTTTGAATCCTCTGCTGTGGATGACGTATAACGTTCATAGATAAACCCTGTTTAATGTATTTCTGGTTATGAGTTCAGAATCCGAACTGCAGAATCAACAAGACGTCGATAATTATCAACGACAGGCGGCGCTTCCTTTCCGACTGAATTCGTATATGATCGTTTTGGCGATTTCTTCTGCTCTGAGCATAGCTGCCCCTATTTTAGCTTCTTTAATAGAGTACGGGCTGCCGTTATTATTAAAAGCGCTTTGGACTCTCGACCTTGTTTTATATTTTATTGCATTATTGTTAGTAGTAATCACTCTTTTGCGTATATTGACAACCATATTCATTTATGATTTCAACGACACAAGAAGACCCACTTATCCTGAACTGTTTCGTGATCTTGCATATAGCGTTGTTGCTGTTCTCTTCACTCTCTTTATAGAATTTATATGTGTATTAATTATAGACAAACAAATACCAGAAGCAATTGCCAGTTATATTAGTTCTTCTTATTCAAAGTATTTATTATCCCTTTGGGCGTGGCTTCCATTTGCTATATTCATAATATATGGTTTAATCAATTTCATTTTGCTTGGCATAATGAAATTGTTCGATCATACCCCTCGTCGGGAAAACGTTCGGCATATTTGCCCAAATAACGGCTGTGGTTTTGTTGGCGATTCGTTTGCTTATCGATGCCCACATTGCGGAGAAGCGTTAACTGAACTTCGTCCCTCTCGTTATGGTATTTTTTATAACAGATGTCCTCATTGCAGAAATAAAGTCAGTTGTTCTTCATGGACAGGACGAAACGAGTATTTGCACACGTGTCCGAATTGTCAAAGTTCAATGACAATCAAGGAATTTGGAGAGCTTCCCGATATTGCGTTCCTTGTCGAAGGCGCTTTTCAAAGCGGCAAGACGTCGTTCTTAATGCAGGCGTTGGCGCTGTGGAGCGTTCATTTCCGCGACTTTGTTAGTTTCTCAATTGAGCGACAGAAAAACAACGTCCTGTTATCCGTTCAAAAATTAAAAGAAAATGAGTTCAGTCTTCCAACTGAAAGACTTTTACATCCCGGGGCGTATGTCATGCGCTATAAAGAATCGGAAGGAGAATCTCTGGCGTACTTTTACGATGTCGGCGGCATAACATACGATAATCTTGAAGCCGGAGCTTCAGAACCTTACTACAATCTGGCAAACGGGATATTTCTTGTAATTGACCCATGGGAGGAAAGCGGAATTGTAAAAGCGTATGGAAACAATTCAAATCTGCAGTTTTCCAATTACCAATTTGGAACTTTAGACGCCAGCGCCGTTATCGGCAGACTTTGCAGCAAACTGGAACACATATTCCCTGAATCCCTCAACGATGGATTCGACATTCCCATTTGCGTTGTCGTTACAAAGTGCGACATCAATGGACTGAACAACGCTATCGGCGCAGACGATCATTTTACTCAGTCCTCAAACAAATGGAAAGCTCATTCCAAACAGGTTGAGGATTTCCTTATAAAACACGGTATGTATAATTTCGTCAACATTGTTAAAACCCGATTTAAAAAGCAAGCTTTTTTCGCCGTTAGCGTTCTCAAGGATTCCAACTGCAACACTACATCTGTTCTCAATCCTCTGCTGTGGATGACGTATAACGCAAAAGAGCGCCGTTAAAATTAGAGACGGTTGAATTGATGCAAACGAAATATCTGTATTTGATTTAAAAGGCGTAAACGCTTTTGACAGAATCTCCAGAAGCTGACGCTGCCAGAGATTCTGTCGTTTGCGTCAATTGTTGGTTGTTAACGGGTAAAGGTGAACGCGTCGCCGGTAAAATCAACCGTAAGCGTACTGTCTTCCGGGAACGACCCCTTGAGCAGTTCGACTGCCATCGGGTTCTCGATCTGCTGACGAATAACTCGCTTGAGCGGTCTGGCGCCGTAAGCCGGATCGTAGCCCTCGTTGCCGAGTTCTTCCAAAGCCGCAGGCGTAACGACCAGGTTGATGTCGCGTTCCTTGAGCTTCTTTGCAAGCAGGTCGATTTGAATCTTGACGATCTTGCCGATGTCCTTGCGGGTAAGCGGATGGAAGATCAGTTTTTCGTCGATTCGGTTGAGGAATTCCGGGGTAAAGACGCCTTTGAGCGCGTCGGAAATCTCGGAATCGAGCTGGTCTTCTTCGCTGCCGCTGAGTTCGTCTTTGTCTGCCAGGAATGCGGAAATCGCCTGCGAGCCGACGTTGGACGTCATGACGATAATCGTATTGGAAAAGTCGACTGTGTGTCCCTGGTTGTCGGACAGACGCCCATCGTCCAGAACCTGTAACAGGATATTGAAAACGTCGCGATGGGCTTTTTCAATTTCGTCCAGCAGGACTACGCAATACGGACGGCGCCGAACCGCTTCGGTTAAAACGCCGCCTTCTTCATACCCGACGTATCCGGGAGGGGCGCCGATAAGCCGGCTGACGGTGTGACGTTCCATGAACTCCGACATGTCAAGCCGAACCATGGCGTTTTCGTCGTCAAAGAGGACTTCCGCCAACGCTTTGCACAGTTCCGTCTTTCCAACGCCCGTGGGACCGAGGAAGAGGAACGAGCCTATAGGTCGATGCTGGGACTGCAAACCGGCGCGGGATCGTCTGACAGCGTCCGACACAGCTGTAACAGCCGCGTCCTGACCGACAACCCGCTGATGAATTCGCTCTTCCAAAACCAGCAGCTTGTTCTTTTCCGTTTCCATCATTCTGGCAACCGGAACGCCCGTCCAGGCGGAAACGACTTCCGCGATTTCGTCCGGCGTTACTTCATGACGCAGCAGCGGCTTTTTATGATGCTGCTCGCTTGCGACGTCTTTACCGTTCTGAGCGGATTTCTTGGATTCTTCTTCCAGCTTGGACAGCTCTTTGATTTGACGTTCCAGTTCAAACAGACGCTGATAGTCCTGCTCTTGCGGAAGCATGCCTTTGGACTGCTTTTCCCGAATCGAGGTCAAAAGAAGATTGTAGGCGTGACGCGCTTCGTCAAGTTGCTGGAGAGTCTTTTGGTTGCCCAGCATTCCGCGCTTTTCCTGCTCCCACTGCTCGCGCAGGTCAGCCAGGGTTTTATTGACGCTTTCCATTTCCGCCCGAATTTCCTCGAG
>JAZUMX010000735.1:0-2936 GCA_045603865.1 Thermoguttaceae bacterium | reverse complement strand
AAAAGGCGGTTCATGGTAGGAAAAAGGGAATGGGGAATAGGGAATGGGGAATAGGGAATCGCCTGCGGCGAATTTAAATACTACTCCCTATTCCCTACTCCCTAAACCCTAGTACTCAATCAATGTATCCGTATTAATCATCTCGGCAACGCCCTCGTAATTGAGGAAAATGCGATGTCGGAACGCCGGCAGGATAGCGGCTTTGACGTCGGCTTTTGTGCAGTCGACGCGTCCTTCGACCAAGGCGTTGAACTTCGCTCCCATAACGGCGGCATTAACGCCTCGGGGACCAACGCCATATCGGACGTATTGTTTGACCTGTTTGGAATTGGACGTCTGCGGGTTGGTTGCAACCGCAGTTTTGACAATGCTGGCAACCAGATCGCTGGAAATTGTAACAGCGCGAACCATTTCCTTGAGCTTCGACAGGCGGCTGGCGTCGCAGACCTTGGCGGGCTTGAGTTTTTCGGTACTGGTCGAATTCATGGCGATTTTCAGCATGCCCTCTTCGTTGGGCAGGTTCATCTTGATTTTATAGAAGAATCTGTCCACCTGCGATTCCGGCAGCGGGAACGTCCCTTCCATTTCCAGCGGGTTTTGCGTTGCCATGACCATGAAAGGCGTTTCCATTTTGAAAGATTCCGTCGAGACGGTAACCTGTCCGGACTCCATCGCTTCCAGCAGAGCGGACTGCGTCTTGGGCATGGCGCGGTTGATCTGGTCAGCGAGAATGAAATTCCCGAAAATCGGACCTCGCTGGAATTCAAAGGTTCGTCTCCCCTGCTCTTCCATGATAACGTACGACCCGATAATATCCGCCGGCATGAGGTCGGGAGTAAACGGGATTCGGCTGGCGTGAGCGTCAAAGACGTCTCCCAGACAGCGAGCCAGCCAGGTCTTTCCAACGCCCGGCGCGCCTTCGAGCAAAATGTGTCCGCCGCAGAAAAGCGCGGTCAAGGCGTAGCGAATCGCCTCCGGCTGACCCAATACGTATTTGGAAAGCTCGGTTTCAATCTTGGTAAAATCAGCTTGAAAATTCTGAACCAATGACGGTAAATCGTGTACGGAAACTGGCATGGGAGTTTGAGTTAGGGAATAGGGAGTAGGGAATAGGGAATAGACGCGAAGCGTTCCGCTAGAACCGCTTTAGCGGTTCAATATTAGTAGCCGTGGGTTTTAACCCACGGAGGAAATAGGGATTAGGGGATAGGGAATAGGGAATAGTTTTTTGAGGCGCTTTGCATACTACTGCCTACTGCCTATTGCCTGTTGCCTAAAACTTGATATCTCTATAAATTATACTTCCCTCCGGGAGAAATTTCAAGGGGATTCTCGTTTTTTTTAAAAAATAATTTGATTTTTTGTTATTCCAGGATTAAACGGCTTTGACAAATCTTAAATATGGAATACAATAATAATGAGGATTTGCAATTATTGATCCGTTTGCGCTAATTGATAATTGCTCATTGCTAATTGATAATTACCCTATTCCCTCCCCATTTATGGCACAGCAAAACATCATCGACGTTTTAAAAGATACGCTCGTTATTTTCGACGGCGCGACCGGGACAGAGCTGTACGGCCGCGGCATTTTTACCAATCGATGCTACGAGGAGTTGAATCTGACGGATAAAAAGCTCATCTCCCAGATTGAAGGCGAGTATCTCGACGCCGGCGCGGAGGTTATTACAACCAATACGTTTGGAGCGAACCCGCTGGCGCTGGAAAAGTTCGGCTTGCGCGATAAAACCGCCGTTATCAATAAAGCCGGCGTGGAAATCGCCCATGAAGTAATCGCTCAGAAAAACGCGTCCGCCTGGGTAGCTGGAGACGTCGGTCCGCTGCTGAGCTATGCAGACAACCCTGTCGAATTGATTCTGGAACAGGTTCGACCTCTGATTGAGGCTGGCTGCGATTTCATTCTGTTTGAAACCCTGCCGCATATCACCGCTATCGAGTTTGCCGCTTTGGCAATGCAAAAGCTGGCGCAAGAGGGGAACGCGTTCCCGTACGTCATGTCGTTTGCTCCGGTGAAAAACTGCGAGACGATTTCCGGAGAGACGGTTGAGTCCGTCGTCGCCTGTCTGGACGACGAAAAGAAATACCCGCATCAGCCCTTTGCGTGGGGCTTGAACTGCGGTCAGGGGCCGGTCGGCATGCTGGAATCGGTTGAACGCGCGATTAACGTTGTCAAAAAGCCGCTCATCGTTCAGCCGAACGCCGGAATTCCCAAAAGCGTTGAAAACCGTTACATCAACATGTCAACGCCGGAATACTACACAACGTACGCTCAGCGATACGTCAATCTTGGCGCAGCTGCGATTGGCGGCTGCTGCGGAATCGCTCCTGCGCATATTAAAAATGCAGCAGACGCCATCAAGCCGTTGGCAAAAGCGCAAAAGAGCAAACACGTTTTCACAGCCGCCGCGACGGCTCAGCCGCAGGAAGAAGTCCCGCTGATTAACCGGTCGCGATTCGCTCACAAATTGGCGTCTGGCGAATGGGTTACCAGCGTCGAACTCGTTCCGCCGAGAGGTTACGACCTGTCCGGGACAATTCAAAAATGTCGAACGCTCTATCAGGCGGGCGTCGACTGCGTCAATATTCCAGACGGTCCCCGGGCGTCGAGTAAAATCTCTCCGCTGATTACAGCCGACCGAATTCAAAAAGAAGCCCGCATGGAAGCGATTCTGCACTGCTGCTGCCGTGACAAAAACCTCATCGGCATTCAGGCGGATTTGCTGGCGTGCGCCGCGTGCAATATTACAAACCTGCTCTTTATTACCGGCGACCCGCCCAAGCTGGGAGAATATCCAGACGCCACCGGCGTTTTCGATACCGACTCTATCGGCGCGGTTGGAATTCAAAAACGCCTCAATCAGGGCATCGACCTGGGCGGTCAGGCGATTACGCCACCCACTCACGCCGCCATTGGC
>JAZUMX010000734.1:0-1827 GCA_045603865.1 Thermoguttaceae bacterium | reverse complement strand
GAAGACGTGTTCCAGGCTCTTTGATACTCCGGCGTTCCGCCTGCGTTGATGGTAATGGTGGCAGAACCCCAGAATCCAACGGTGCTTTCAGCAGTATAAACGCCGTGATTGGCGTTGATAATCATTTTTCCTTTATCAACGATTACTTCTTTAATCGAATTGGTCGTACTGGCGAAAACGTAGCCGGTGCGGTTGAACGTTTGCGTTCCTTCGCCGACTTTTTTGACTGTAACGTTCTTTTTACCGGAAATGCCGCGAATGCGCCCTGCATACGACGCGGTATCAGGACTGGACGTACCAGCGCCGATTTCAAACGTATACGCTGAGGAATCGCTGCTGAAGATTTCGCAATCGACGGTCGATTCCAGCTTGCCAATCTGGAGAGTTCCTGAATTCAAAATATTAAAGTACGAGCCAGCGGCGTTTAACGTTAAATCGAAAATTCCGAAAGAGCCGGGATTGACGCGGGTGTATCCGCTGTTGACGGTTAAATGTCCGTTGTATCCGCCCTCCCCGCTAAAGTGAACAAAGCCGTTGGTGGTTAAATCGCCGGAACCGGTAATAGACGAGAAGAAAGAATAATTTCCCGTTGCAACGGTAACCGTTCCGCCCTTGTCGCCGACGACAATGCCGTTGGCAAAGGTTTTGCTGTTCCCTGCCGGCGAGGCGTCGAGCGTTCCGCCGTCCAATGTAACGTCGCCCGTTCCCAGCGCGTTGACGTTATTGACACTCACTGTTCCGCCGGAAATCGTCGTTCCGCCGGTATACGTATTGGCGCCGATCAGAGAAAGCTTGCCAGCCCCGGTTTTGACAATGCCGTTGTCGTACTGAGCGGTAATCGGGGCGCTGATAGTTGCGGTATCGTCGGCGTTGGCAACGGTAATCCGCTTTTCGCCGTTGAGAGTAATCGTATTGGAACCGGCTACGGTCATGGAGCCGTTAAAATCAATCGAGTTGACGGTAACGTTTTGATCGAGCGTCAGCGTTGGAGAGTTGGCAGCGTCCAACTGCACCGCTGAGGAATTGGCAAACGTCTGACCGGTTTGTCCGTTGGCGTTCCAGTCGGCATCCGACCAGTTCCCGTTTGCTGTTACATCGCGCTGATAAAGGGTCGCCTGATACAGAGACGGATTGTTATACAGGAACTGAATCTGTTCCGCCGATAGCGGCTGGTTGTAAAGCTGAACTTCGTCAACGGTGGCGGCGCTGTTGCGGTTTCCAGCCATGTAATTACCGCCTATCATCAAATTGTTAATTACGGATGAAATTCCAGACTTATTTACTGTCGCTTTTAAAACCCCGTCAATATACAATTTCCCATCGCCAGTTTCCGGGTCTGAGGTAAACGCGAAATGATGGAAGCCAGAAGAGACGTCGGTACTTCCGTTAATATCCACTCCCCAGGGAGAGTTATAAACGCTCAAAGAATTTTGCGCTCTTTGGAAATCGCTGTCGCCGTACTGGGAAGCATACAGGCTAAGATAATCTTTCCAGTTGGCGCCGGTTTGTTTGCCCCAAAAAGAAACGGTAAAGTTGTTTATGTTGACGTTGGCGGCGGAGATGTTGATATTAAACTTTCCACTGGCGTTGCCGTAAAACGTCTTTCCAACGATCCCGTCATTGGTGATTGTGGGAGCCGTGCCTGCCAAATTTCCCGTATAGCCATTTCCGGAAGCGTCTGTAAAGGTACCTTCGTTGAAATTCCAGTACGTTACCAGGTCGGCAAACGCGATATTGGAAGCGCATAACAGCGCGATAAGAGCAAACAGGGAATATTTGAATGAGGATTGAGTCATAGCCATTCTTTTACTCCTCAAAGGGTAAACT
>JAZUMX010000733.1:0-8304 GCA_045603865.1 Thermoguttaceae bacterium | reverse complement strand
AACAGCTATTACGGAAGCAAAACCTTGTCCTTTTGCCCGTGCGGCTTCGCACCCGCGCGCCTGCCAAAAACCGCTCCCGTTGGTCGCTTGCGAAATATTTAGAAGAACCGCTCTACGGTTCTATGCGGGCGAGAGGCCCGCGAACCGGACTCAACCATGTGCAATTTTGCGTACTCCCGGGCGCCGCTAATTGCTAATTATTTCGCGCCATGCTCTTTGAGCCATTCGACGATTTCAGGACATTCGTTTTCTTCAGCGTGAAGCAGAAGCGACTGACCGTCATTGCTTTTTGCGTTAATGTCTGCGCCATGTTCCACAAGCCATTGAACCATTTTCTGTTGATTCCCGCGAACAGCATTAAACAACGGCGTCTGCCCATCGTTGTCTTTTGCGTTGACGTCCAATCCTTTGTCAACCAGCCACTCAACCAGCTCTAAACAATCGCCAGAAGCGGCAATGAACAAGATCGTCTGCCCGTCATTGTCTTTTGCGTTGACGTCTGCGCCTTTTTCAACCAGCCACTCAACCAGCTCTAAAATATCGCCCAAAGCGGCAATGAACAAGATCGTCTGCCCAGCATTGTCAATTACATTGATGTCTGCGCCATTTTCTGCCAGCCACTGAATCAGCGACAAATTATCGATATATGCAGCATTGAACAACGGCGTTCGTCCTCTATCATTCTTTGCATTAACGTCAAGACCTTTTTCTACCAGCCATTGAACCAATTCCAAATTATCGCTAAACGCAGCATTGAACAACGGAGTTCGTCCATCATTGTCTTTTACGTTGACGTCTGCGCCTTGTTTCACCAGCCATTGGACGGTTTCCAAATTGTCGCTATATGCAGCATTGAACAACGACGTCTGACCATTATTGTCCTTGGCGTTGACGTCCAATCCTTGTTCTACCAGCCATTGGACGATTTCCAAATTGTCTGATCGGATGGCATTAAACAACAGCGTCTGTCCGTCATTGTCTTTTACGTTAACGTCTGCGCCCTGTTCCACCAGCCATTGGACGGTTTCCAAATTGCAAAATAGCACGGTATTAAACAACGGCGTCTGACCGTTATTGTCCTTGGCGTTGACGTCCAAACCTTGTTCTACCAGCCATTTGACGGTTTCCAAATTGTCTGATCGAACGGCATTGAACAACGGCGTCTGCCCGTCATTGTCTTTTGCATTGACGTCAGATCCTTGTTCCACCAGCCATTGAATCAGCGACAATTTATTATGATATGACATATTAAACAACGGCGTTTCTCCACGGTCATTTTTGGCGTTAACGTCGAGTCCTTGTTCAACCAACCATTGAACGGTTTCCAAATTGCCAAATTGCACAGCATTGAACAACAGAGTTTCTTCTCGGTCATTTTTTGCGTTATGGTCAGCGCCTTGTTTCACCAGCCATTGCGTCAACGCCAAATTCTCGCCAGAAACGGCATTGAACAACGGCGTCTGCCCGTCATTGTCTTTTGCATTGACGTCAGATCCTTGTTCCACCAGCCATTGGACGGTTTCCCAATTGCCATATTGCACAGCATTGAACAACGGCGTTTCTTCCCGGTCATTTTTTGCGTTAACGTCAACGCCTTGTTTTACCAGCCATTGCGTCAACGCCAAATTCTTGCCAGAAACGGCATTAAACAACGGAGTTTCATCATGTTTATTTTTTGCATTAACGTCCAGTCCTTGTTCAACCAGCCATTGGATGGTTTTCAAATAGCCAAAACGCGCAGCATCGAACAAAGGCGTTTCTTCCCATTCGTTTTTTGCTTTAATGTCTACGCCATGATCCACCAGCCACTGAACCATTTCTAAACCGTCGTCAGATCGAGCGGCTTCGAATAACGGCGTTTCACCATTATTAGCAATTACGTTGACGTCAGCGCCTTGTTCCGCCAGCCATTGGACGGTTTCCATATTGCCAGAATACGCGGCATTGAACAACGGCGTTTGTCCATCATTGTCCTTTGCGTTAACGTCCAATCCTCGTTCAACAAGCCATTGAACCAGAGCTAAACTGTCATCAGATTGAGCGGCTTCGAATAACAGCGTTTTGCCATTATTGTCAATTACGTTGACGTCAGCGCCTTGTTCCACCAGCCATTGAACCAATTCCAAATTTCCACGTTGCGCGGCATTGAACAACGGCGTTTCTTTCCACTCATTTTTTGCGTTAACGTCCAGACCTTGTTTCACCAGCCATTGCACTGTTTCCAAATTGTCAGAACTCACTGCGCTGAACAAGACCGTTGAATCACGTTTATCTTTTGCGTTAACGTCCAGACCTTGTTCAACAAGCCACTGAAGCATTTCTAAATTGCCAGAACGCGCGGCATAGAACAACGGCGTTTCGTTCCACTCATTTTTTGCGTTAACGTCTGCGCCTTGTTCCACCAGCCATTGTACCAGAGCCAAATTCTCGCCAGAAGCGGCATAGAACAAAGGCGTTTCGTTCCACTCTTTTATTGCGTTAACGTCCAGACCTTGTTCCGCCAGCCATTGCGCCAGCGCCAAATTCTCGCTGTCTGCTGCTTCAAACATAAGCGTATTCCCGCTATCGTCCTTTGCGTTGACGTCCAATCCTTGTTCAGCCAGCCACTGAACCATTTCCAGATTGCCGCTTTGAGCGGAAAAATGAATCGCCGTTCTCCCGTTCCAGTTTTTATCAAGAAGGTTTGCCCCATGCTCCTGAAGCTGTTTCATTTTGTCCAGATCGCCGATAAACGCCGTGTAATGAACCACCGTTCCGGGCGATTTGTCAGGAACGAGAGAAAAGTCGAAATTGCCCGTTTGGAACATCAGTTCAAAACATTTAACGCCTTCCTCGCCAAAAAGTTTTTCTGCTTTCTGCTCCATTGTCAGGGCGTTAGAGTCATTGGTTTGGGGATTTTCCTGATTTTTGTCGTTTCTCATAAATAAACCTCTGGAAAATGTTGGAGTATTGATTTTCAGGCAGCTATGAACAAGCTTTTCGATTACCTTGATCGAACTATACCATGTATTTTTACTTGTTCAATACAGGTATGACAGCGGCTGTCATACCTAATGGCGTTTTTTTTGAAAAAAATTGGATTCATCCTTTCCAAAAAACTTTAGCAAGGGGAGAAAACATAGTAAATGACGACGAATAACCAATCGGCGAAAATCCGTTTTTTCCCGGGGGCTTACGCACCCCGGCTCGCCAAAATCCGTGTACGGGCTGACCCGCACATAACCAATCTAACCCGCCGCCGCTCCCTATTCCCTACTCCCTAAAATGCGGTATAATCATCTTTATGAAGATAATAATCATAGGCGCGGGGCCGGCTGGTATGGCTGCCGCGATTGCTGCCGCTGAAAATCCTGGTAACGACGTTGTCGTTCTGGAAAAAAACGACATTCCCGGCAAGAAACTGCTCGTTTCTGGTTCCGGTCGGTGCAACGTTACCAACGGGATAAATATAGAGGAATTCCTCTCCCGGTACGGCGGGCGGGATCGGTTTGTCAAGCCGGCTCTGCTGTCGTTTACCAACCGGGATTTAATGCAGTTCTTTAACGCCCGGCGCGTGCCCATGACGACGATGGAAAACGGCAAAGTCTTTCCTCGAACCGAACGAAGCCGAGACGTTCAGCAGGCTCTTATCGACGAAATGCTGCGTCGGGGCGTTAAGCTTGTAACGCAGGCGGCTGTTCGAGACGTCAAATACCAGCCGGAAAGCGAGTTCCCGTTTGCCGTTGTAACGACAGACAAAACGTATCAGGCGAATCGGGTCGTTATCGCTACCGGCGGGAAATCCTATCCGTCAACCGGGTCGACGGGCGACGCCTACGCCTGGGCGGAATCGTTGGGACATACGGTCTCTACGCCCGTTCCCGCTCTGACGCCGGTGAAAATCGAGGGCGATTTTGTACTCAAATCCTGCGCGGGAATTGCGATGCCGTGCCTGTCCATGACGCTGCGCCGGGGCGGGCGGAAAGTAACGGACTTCTCCGGCGACATCATTATTACTCATGCCGGGTTTTCCGGCCCCGGGATTCTCGACAACAGCCGGTTCATGACCCCCGGCGACGAGCTGTCAATTTGCTGGGTTGACCCGTCCACCGCCGTCAAGCTGGACAAGGTGATTATTGAAACTCTGGAAAAGGCGGGAAAAAAGACGATTAAAAACGCACTGAGCGTTCTCGGTCTGCCAGACAGACTGCTGGAATCGTTCCTGACGCTTGCTGGTATTGAGCTTGACCCGCGCCCGAAACTGGGCGACCCGCCGTCGAAACGGGTGATGGCGTCACATCAGTTTTTCCCCTGCCGAATTTACGGCGATTCCCCCGGCATGACCAAACAGCAGCGCAAAGAGTTCGTCAAATACTTGAGGGAATCCCGCTGGATAATCGACTCGCTGGGCGACTTTAACGACGCGATGGCAACCGCCGGCGGCGTGATTACAACGGAAGTCAACCGTCAGACGATGGAATCCAGAATCGTTCCCGGCTTGTATTTCGCCGGAGAAGTTTTAGACGTCGACGCCGACACTGGCGGATTCAATTTGCAATGGGCGTTCTCGTCGGGCGTTCTGGCGGGAAAGGCGTGTGGAGAAGGCATTAGGCAGTAGGGAGTAGGGAATAGGGAGTAGGGAATAGGGAATAGGGAATAGGAAATAGGGAGTAGGAAATTGGGAAATAAAAAAGGCAATAGGCAATAGTAAGATGAAAACTTACTACTGCCTACTGCCTGTTGCCTAATGCCTATAACTTATTTAGCAGCAAGCTTTGGAGTCTTCTTTAGAGGCGGATGAGCAAGCGCAGGCGGGTTTTTTGACCTCGAACGTACGGCGTTCCTTGAACTCTTCTTTTTTGCCTTTGTTCCAGTTGGAAACCGGACGAAAATAACCGCATACTCTTGAATAGACCTCTGTTTTTTCTCCACAAACTGACATTGAAATCTCCTTGCTTAAATTGAATGGTAAATGTTGTGGTTTTGACTCTGTTTTTGTTGAAGGTCAAAACCCGAAAATTAACCTTCAGAACGTTTGGCGAACCTCTCGCTCCTTTGGATTCCGTTCCAAATCGGATGGTAATATACCACAATATTCGGCATTGTCAACCCCAAAGATAACAACATCTAGTATTTTTCTTAAAATTTTTTCGAGAGCGATGGAAAATGGTTAAATTGAACAAAATGCGGTTTCGGAGTTCTTTCTTATTTACGCAAATCATAATTGATAGCGCTTTTTCAGATTATATTTTTCTCGATAGGGCTTGTCAAAAGGAACGAGACGTTATATAATCGTTGACGCTATGAAAAACAACAAACTTCAAAAACGAATGGACCAAATCGCTCAGGTTTTGGGCGAACTGTATCCCAACCCGAGCTGCGCGCTGAACTTCTCCTGTCCGCTGGAACTGCTGGTCGCCACGATTCTCTCGGCGCAATGCACCGACAAACGGGTCAACGAGGTTTCTCAAACCCTGTTCAAAAAATATCGAACTGTAGAGGACTACGCCAACGCGTCTCAGGAAGAGTTTGAAGAAGACATCCGCTCGACCGGGTTCTATCATAACAAGGCGAAGAACATTCGCGCCTGCTGCGCCGAGATAATCAGTCGGTTCGGCGGGGGAGTCCCCAACAATCTCGAAGACCTGGAATCCCTGCCGGGCGTCGGACATAAAACCGCCAACGTCGTCCTGACAAACGCCTTTGGAATTTCGTCAGGAATTCCTGTCGATACTCACGTCATCCGGCTGTCCAACCGCTGGGAGTTGGTCGACACCAAAGACCCTCTCAAAATCGAAGCTGTTCTGAAAGAGCTTATCCCGCAGGAGAACTGGACGGACGTCGGACATCAAATCATCTTGCACGGTCGAGCCGTCTGCTCCGCCCGAAAGCCTGACTGCGAAAACTGCCCGATGAGCGGTTTTTGTCCAAGTTGGCGAGCCGGGGTGCGTTAGCCCCCGGGAGGCGACGGCAAGCCGTCGCCTTTAAATTATAGGGAGTAGGGAGTAGTTTTTTGTTCGCCTTCGGCGAACTGCGTAATTCCGCTCCCGTTGGTCGCTTCATTACCGCCTTTCATCCTCTTGCAAATCTAAGTTGTTCAAAATTCCCTAAATTCTTTAACCGCTACAACTGGCGTAATTCTTTTTCAACGGAAAAAAATAAAAATAACTACTAAAGTTTTAACGCCTAAAATTACGATTCCTTAAAAGACAAGTTAAGAGCTTCCAATTTTTTGATAAAAACGGATTGTTCCGGGCTTGTCAGGGAATTGTAAAATGCGGTTTTTGACAAAAGTATAAATAAATTCAATTATTTTGATTTTCCTCTTTTGTTAAAAAGCAAAAATGCCGATTCCTTGTAATAAGGCAAAAGAAAACGCCTGTTGTTTTAGTTCCTATAATTATCACGGAATAAAACGCCAGAAGGTTTCTGTTGTTTTATTAAAAGTTTTTTAGCGAAATGTTTCCGGTTCTCTTGACCCAGCTTTTTTCGCATCGTACATGTGGAAAAATTGAGAAGCGGACTCCTGTCAGACAGTATGACAGGACGGTAAACAAAGGCGAGTAGAAAAAATAATTACGGAGCGCCTAGATATGAAGGTCTTCACAACTGGTCAGGTCGCAAAGATTTGTAAAGTGGCCCCGCGTACAGTCAGTAAATGGTTCGATTCCGGTCGACTCAAGGGTTATCGAATCCCCGGTTCACAGGATCGTCGTATTCCTCGCGAATATCTGATTAAATTCCTGAAAGAACATGGGATGCCGCTCGGCGAACTCGTGGACGACGTTATGGCGAAAGTTCTGGTTGTCGCGCAGGATCACGTCCTTATCGAAAACCTGAAACGGGAACTGCCCCAGGATCAACAGTTCAAAGTTGCAGTTGCCGCCAGCGGTTTCGACGCGGGAATTCAGGCTGAGTCTTTCCATCCGGATTGCATCATTGTCGACTTCTCGATTGGACGTCCAGAAGCTTTGCAAATCTGTCAGAACCTGAGAAGAAATCCTGAATTCAGTGAAATTGTCGTCATCGCTCTCTTGCCGGACGACGGATGCACCACGCCTTTCGATCGTTCAAGCATCAACGAAACGTTCAAGAAACCCTTCGACGTTTCTCTGCTGGCTGAACGGCTTCAGGTTTTGGTTGGATCCAAAAAACAACTGGTTTGATTACCCGTTAGATAAAAACAGCGTCTGATATTAAAATCAGATAAGAATATAAAAGCTCTCTTTCCGAAATGGGAAGAGAGTTTTTTTATTGAGTTGCGAGTTGCGAGTAGCGAGTTGCGAGAGGATTTTATGAAGCGCTTGCGTTTCTCGCAACTCGTAACTCGCAACTTTCTTCCAGCTTTTCCTAATATTTTTTCTCGATTTTGCCGAAAAAATCGATAGAACCGTCCCTATTGCTACAGGTTGACAAAATGGGATTTTATGTTATACTTAATCAACCTATATTGTCTATTTTATCAAAAAGGACATGAGTACCACGTTCAAAACCTCCGAAAGCGCCGTTGACGAAATGATTGACGGACGCTGTACGGTAGACAATTCAAAATCGTTTTACGACAAGCCCACAATCCGGACGTGGCGAATTGACCCCGGCGTTGATCCAGTTATTAATCAAAAATCCATGGAATACCTTGCCCGCCTTGAAGAAGTTCGTAGTTTGATTGGCAATACGCCGCTGTTGCAGATTGATTTCTCGTATCGCGGGAAACGGAGAACGCTTTTCGCCAAAGCGGAATACTATAACCTCAGCGGGTCAATCAAAGACCGCATGGCGTTTCATATTCTCAAAAAAGCGTATCTCAACGGCGCGCTGAAGCCGGGCGCCATGATAGCCGAGGCGACCAGCGGCAACGCCGGCATCGCGTTCTCCGCCCTGGCAAGCATGCTGGGGCATCCCGTTACAATTTTTCTGCCGGACTGGATGTCGGAAGAGCGCAAAAATCTGCTGCGATCCTACGGCGCCAATCTGCGGCTGGTAAGCCATGAAGAAGGCGGTTTCCTGGGCTCTATCGCGTTGGCGGAGCAGATGCACAAAGACAATCCAGAAGTCTTTTTGCCGCGTCAGTTTGACAATACCGACAACTGCGAGGCGCATTATCTGTTTACCGGACCTGAAATCATCGCTCAGATGCAGCGGCTTAACCGCGTTCCCACAACGTTCGTTGCCGGCGTTGGGACGGGCGGAACGGTTATGGGAATCGGGCGCGCGATTAGAAACGTCAACCCGCAGGCGACCATTCATCCCATGGAACCGTCTAACTCGCCGACGCTGTCGACTGGATATAAAACCGGAGCGCACAGAATCCAGGGCATTTCAGAC
>JAZUMX010000732.1:0-7193 GCA_045603865.1 Thermoguttaceae bacterium | reverse complement strand
CCTGTTTCTTATCAAATGAACCTGACGCTGAATTATGAGCGCTGACAAATTCAAATTCTTTGACGCATAAAACCGAATCAAAGAACAGCCAGATTCATCACGAACTTTGTCGGCGTCGGATCAGACGCGACGGCGTTTCTTGGGACGGCACCCATTGTGCGGCAATGGGGTTGTGTCTTCAATTGATTTAACTACAAGACCAGCTGCCTGAAGAGCTGTAATAGCGCTTTCACGGCCGCCTCCCGGTCCCTTGACTTTGACTTCAACTTCTTTCATACCAAACTTGATAGCTTTTTCAGCTGCCTGCTGAGCCGCCATCTGTCCGGCAAAAGGCGTACTTTTGCGGCTGCCCTTGAAACCGTTCGTTCCAGCGGTCGCCCAACAAAGAATGTCGCCTTTCATATCTGCAATACTAACATTCGTATTGTTGAATGTTGCTTTAATGTACGCGATGCCCGACGCTACATTGCGACGAACTTTACGCTTTTTTGCCTTTGCCACTTTATACTCCTGTTCAAATGCAATTCAGAACCAAAAATTCTCCCTGAAGGATTACTGCCGTTCTTAACTGATGACTGATTATGCTTTGTAAAACATAAAGTCAACGGGAACTTAGCGTAAGTCCTTGACGCCTTTCTTACCGGCAACCGTCTTCTTCGGACCTTTACGCGTACGAGCGTTGGTCTTGGTGCGCTGACCGCGAACGGGCAGACCGCGACGATGACGAATACCACGATAGCAGGCAATTTCCTTCAGGCGCTGAATGTCCTGAAGACGCTGACGGCGAAGGTGACCTTCAACCGTGTATTCATTGTCCAACAATGAAGCCAGCTTTTGAACTTGCTCTTCCGTTACTTCACGCATACGAACCTGAGGGTCAATACCAACTCGGCGGCAAAGTTCGCGCGCAATTTGAGGACCTACTCCATAAAGATACGTCAACGAAATCACCGCTGGACGATCGTTCGGAATGTCAACACCTAAAATACGAGGCATAAAGCTCTCCTGTTTATATTGAAATTAAAAAATGTAAATCGCTTGTTCTCTGCTGGTTGCCAAAATTCGGCTCCAGGATTACAAACTAACCCTGACGCTGCTTATGTCGCGGATTTTCGCAAATTACGCGCACAACGCCTTTACGACGAACAATTTTGCATTTCTCACAAATGCGTTTAACACTGGCTCTAACTTTCATTGTATCACCTATTTTTCATATCTCTTGCATCCACAAGACTTTACGAAACATTTCGAAAGTCCTGATTATTGCCCTGTAAATGATTTTTCGTACTTTTTGACCCCAATTTAATCAAATTTTTTGGAGTTTGAATTATAACGATTTATTCAGATTACTCAAGGGGGGGAAACGATTTTTTTGGAAAAACTTTAAAAATTTCTTGAAATTAGTCTTGACTTTTTCTATTTTTCCATCTCATTTTTAAAATTTGCATTCCAATATTCGTCATCTCCAGCTGTCAAAACCCACGGACCGTCTTCAGTAATGGCGATTGTATGCTCGTAGTGAACGCAAAGTTTGTGGTCTTTGGTTACCAGAGTCCAGCCGTCTGAAAGCTGACGAAGATCAATCGTCCCAACGGTAATCATCGGTTCGACAGCAATTACCACGCCCGGACGAATCGCGAAATCGTATCCGGGGCACGGGTAATTCGCCACCTGCGGCGGCTGGTGCATTTCATGACCAATGCCATGACCTACCATATCCTCTACAACATGGAAGCCGCAATCGCGAACGTAATCCGCCATCTCCTTTGCAATGAGATTCCAGCGGGTTTTGGTCGCCAGAAGCTCAATAGCAAGATTTAACGTGTTGTGACCGCAGTTCATCAGTTTTTTGACTTCCGGACCAACCGTTCCAACGGCGTGAGTCCAGGCGGAATCGCCGCACCAGCCGTTGATTTTGGCTCCGGTGTCACAGCTGAGGATGTCGCCCTCGACCAGCTTTCTGTCACTGGGAATTCCATGGACGAGTTCAGCGTTGACCGACATGCATGTCACAGACGGATAGGGTTTTTGACGCCGTGACAACTGAACGCCTTTGAAGCATCCAACCGCCTTGTTGGCGTCAAAATACTTTTCAACTTCGGAATCGATTTCTTTCGTTGTCACACCTGGTTTAACCATGCGTTCGACAATTCGATGCGCCTGGTAGACAAGCAGCCCTGCCTGGCGCATTTCACGAATTTCACGACGAGAAAGCAATTCCTGCCGAAAGCTTTGCATGACTATTTATTAACCTTTTCCATCTCTTCGACAACGCGATCAAAAATCTCGTCAATCGTTCCCAAACCGTTAACGCTCTTCAGCAGACCGGATTTGCCGTAGTATTCCAGCAGCGGAGCAGTCTGATTTCGATAAGCCACCAGACGATTGCGAATCGTGTCCGGATTGTCGTCCGCGCGGCCGCGGCCAGCCAAACGGGTAAAAAGCTCTTCTTCCGGAACCTGAAGTTCCAAAACGATGTCAAGCGGCGTGCCTTTCTTGGCAAGCATTTCATCTAACGCTTCCGCCTGAGCAATCGTTCGGGGGAAACCGTCGAGAAGATAACCGCCGTCACAGTCGCTCTGTCCAAGACGTTCTTCAATGATCGAAACGATGATGTCGTCCGGAACCAAAGCTCCTGAAGACATGTATTCTTCAGCCTTAAGCCCAACTGGCGTCTTGGCGTCTCGAGCTGCGCGAAGCATATCTCCAGTAGAAAGATGAGCCATGTTGTACTTCTTAATCAGACGTTCAGCCTGCGTGCCCTTGCCCGCTCCCGGAGGGCCAATGAAAACCATTCTCATTAGTGCAATCCTTCTGTACAGTTAATGGTGAGGAATTGTTTACTAACAACTCGTTATTCATAAACGACGAATGAAACTTGTCGTTTTATTTCTTGCAAGAGGAAACCGCGTTAAACGATTTCAAAAGTTCTTTCAATGCCGCTGAGGATTGCAGCATTGAAAGAACTGAAAGATTTTTTATAGCTTATTTCTGAAGCAGACCCGTGTAATTTCTCATTACAAGATGCGAGTCAATCTTCTGAACGAGGTCGAATGCAACGCTGACGGCAATGAGCAGTCCCGTACCGCCAAAGAAGCTGGATACGTCATAACTAACGCCCATATAAGACGAAATAACGGTCGGCAAAATTGCAACGATTGCAAGGAACGCAGCCCCAACGTATGTGATTCGGACCATAACTTTTTCCAGGTAATGAGCCGTTCGTTTTCCAGGACGGTGACCAGGAATAAAGGTGCCGTAATTTTTGAGGTTTTCCGCCATGTCCTGCGGGTTGAACGTAATCGCAGTCCAGAAATAGCAGAAGAAGTAAATCAACGCAATGTACATCAAATTGTACGACAACGAACTGCCGCGAGCAAAGCAGTCTGAGCAGAAGTTAACGAAGTCTCCCCAGAAACCGGTAAAGCCATATCTTTGAAGCCAACGGAAAAGCAGCTGCGGGAACATCAGCAATGAACTTGCGAAAATGATCGGCATAACGCCCGCCTGATTGACTCGAAGCGGAAGATACTGACGGTTGCCGCCGAACTGACGTCGACCGCGAACGTGCTTGGCGGTCTGCGTTGGAATTCGACGCTGGCCGAGCGTTACAAATACAACGCCTGCGATAACGGCAACAAACATGAATCCGAGAACAAGCAGCTTGTCAACGCCAATGCCGCCGCCGTCAGAGCTGATCTGTAAACCCTTTTCATAAATTGGACTAAAGATGTCGTAAGCGGCGCGAGGCATACGGGCGACAATACCAGCCATAATTAACAAACTGATGCCGTTGCCAATGCCATATTCGTCAATCTGTTCTCCAATCCACATCAAAAATGCGGTTCCACAGGTCATTGTCAAAATTGACATCAACCACCAGGACGTATAAATATGCCCGTTTGATGAAACAAACGCAGTATTAATCAATCCTTCAGGTCGGCTGGCAAGATAACCCAAATACGCTGCTGACTGGAACAAACAGATGATGACAGTAGCGTATCGAGTCCATTCGTTAATCTTTTTACGACCAGTCTCGCCTTCTTTCTGAAGCTTTTTAAGGGGTTCGTAAACGCTGCCCAACAACTGGAAAATAATGGACGCCGAAATGTACGGCATAATTCCCAATCCGAAAATGGTTGCTTGAGAAATTTCACTGGCGCTGAAGATGGCAACTGTATTTAACAATTCACCCAGATTGTCAGAATTCAAATTCTCTGCAAATTTTCCCAATTTAGCCTGGTCAATTACCGGCAGCTGAATCCAGGAACCAACGCGGAAAACCATAAGAAACAGAAGCGTCAGCAAAATTTTCTTGCGAAGCTCTGGTATGCTAAAGATTACCCTGATTTTTTCCAACATGTTTAATACGTCCTTGTGGGGTTATAATAACCAGTATGGCGAATTGACTGTCTCGAAATTCAACTTTCATTCGACTGCTTCATCACGCAGTCATGCGAAAAAACGCCGCCCTGAACGGCTTCAAAAACGAAAATTTAATTTCGTCACATTCAATCCGCTAACCCAAAAGTATTATCATTCCAGAGGTTGTCTCCAATGACGCCTCATACAGAATTAAACGACTAAAACCTTGTCTAAAGGATAACGATTTTCCTGTTATTTTATCCATCCTGACGTAAATAACGGTAAAAATCGTCATGTCTATCATACGCCAACGCCGACTGGGTTTGTAACACAGTCGGCAACGCGTAAAACTAAATAAGCTGTTGTGGAATTACTTATTTAGCTCTCATTTTATTCTTAACGACCGGCTTGCGTTGTTCAGCGGTTTCCATCGTGCAGCCGGCGGCAGCCAGTTTTTCTGCAGCTGTTTTGCTGAACTTGTGAGCCTTAACGGTCAGCTTCTTGGTGATTTCGCCAACGCCGAGAATCTTCAGAACGACAAATTTCTTTGCCAAAGAATTCTTGATGATCCCCTGCTCTTTGAACGTTTCAACGGAAACGACTTCGCCGTCTTCAAACGTAGCGTCAAGATCACCAACGTTAACCGCGAAAACTTCGTCCGCAAACTGATTGTTGAATCCACGCATCGGGATGCGCTGAACGGTCGGAAGCATACCGCCTTCAAACGTTCCCTTGTCGTGATGACCAGAACGAGATCCATCGCCTTTGGCGCCGCGGCCAGCGTAACGGCCAATGCCGGAACCGGTTCCGCGACCAACGCGTTTGCGGGACTTGTTTTTACTAATGCCTTTATTTACTTCTGTGATATTCATTACAACGATACTCCTCGAAGACGTTCAACTTCTTGCTTGGAACGAACGCTCTGCAAACCGGCAATCGCCGCTTTGACGAGGTTCATTGCGTTACTTGTGCCATAACTCTTGGTAAGAATGTCGTGGATGCCAGCAGCTTCGCAAACCGCGCGGACTGCAGCTCCAGCAATAATACCAGTACCAGGACGGGCGGGAACCATAACGACTTTCGCCGAGCCGAATTCTCCAATGACCTGATGCGGAATCGTCGTTCCGTCAAGGGAGATGTCAACCAGACTGCGGGTTCCGTCTTTGGTCGCCTTGTCTACTGCGGGGGGAACTTCATTGGCTTTGCCGTAACCCCAACCAACTTTACCTTTTCCGTCGCCAACAACTACCATAGCCGCAAAGCTGTAGCGTTTACCGCCCTTGACTACGTTTGAGCACCGACGGACACAGACTGTTTTTGATTCCAGTTCGTTTTGATGTTCTGAAGACATGCTATTTCGCCTATTTCTAAATGGTTATGATTCGATTGAGGTTATTTTTTAGCTCCTTTGGCTTTAGCGGCTTTCGCTTCCGCTTTAGCGGCTTTCTTCGCTGCGCCAGACTGGGCGGCAACTTTCTTCGGAGCGTTATCGCCTTTGGCCCCGAGGTCCAGACCAGCGTCGCGAGCTGCGTCTGCCAGAGCCGCCAAACGTCCGTGATATTTGTATCCGCGACGATCAAAAGCAGCTTCTTTAACGCCAGCCGCCAACGCGCGTTCTGCAATCGCCTTGCCAACAAGAGCCGCAGCAGCGCAGTTGCCGCCGTAAACGCCATCGCCGCAAATAGCTTTGTCTTGCGTTGAAGCGCTGGCAATTGTTGTATGCGTATTATCGTCAATAAGTTGTACGTAAATGTGTTTCAAACTGCGATAAACACACAAACGAGGGCGAGAAGAAACCGCTTTAATGTGGTTACTGACTCTGAACGTTCGTCGTTTGCGTACAATTCCTTTAGCTTTGCAATGTTCCACAATTATACCTTTTCTTTCAATTCAGGGCAAGCCCGAATTATAAACGTTTGATTGGTTCCATACAATCTGTTGTATTTTACCGTCTTTTACGTTTTTGGGAATGACCCCCACAAGGATAAAAGACGGCAAAAATATTGACTTTTTATCGTCATCCGAATTCGGATTGCGTTAAAAGACGTTATTTACCAACGTTCTTGCGTTCCTTGCGGCGAACCTGTTCGTTTTCATAGCGAATGCCTTTGCCCAGATAGGGTTCCGGCTTGCGAATGGCTCGAACGGAAGCGGCAAAGTTGGTTACGCGCTGCTTGTCAATGCCCTGAATAACAATCGCTTGCTGGTTGGGGCATGTAACCTTGAGGTCAGCGGGAATTTCAACGTGAATTTCGTTGGCAAATCCAACGCGAAGCTGAAGCTGAGTTCCCTGAACGGCGGCAATGTAACCGGTTCCAACCAGCTGGAGTTTGCGTTCGTATCCTTTGGATACGCCAATGACGTTGTTGGCTAACAGAGCGCGGGTCAGACCAAAGAACGCGCGGGTCTGGCGATCTTCAGCCGAAATGCTCACTTTGAGAGAATTGTCTTCAAAGACAACGTCAACCTTCGGAGGAACGGTCAACGACAGTTTGCCTTTGGGACCTTCAAGTTCAACAATCCCGTTTTCGATCTTTACCTTAACTCCGGCGGGAATTTCAACGGGTTTCTTTCCAATTCGTGACATGGATTTAATCCTTTGACATAAAAAATTAACAATATGAGGTTTTCTGCCTATCCCTCAATATTGAGATTTCCCTGTAACGGCGCTCAAAAGAACGCCGTTAACGAAAAATCTATTACCAAACTTCACACAAAACTTCGCCGCCAATGTTCTTTTGACGGGCAACGCGATCGCTGACAACGCCGCTTGAGCTGCTGATGACGGTAATTCCCAATCCGTTCAAAACCGGCTTGAGTTCCGATGA
>JAZUMX010000731.1:0-7202 GCA_045603865.1 Thermoguttaceae bacterium | reverse complement strand
ATCACGACGTCCGGGCGAATGTCTTGAGACAGATACAATCGGTAAATGAACGTATCCGCAATAAGCAGCGACAACTGAGTTCTGAACGTGTCCTTGCCCAGTTTCGCCCCCTCCGTCTGCAAAACAGTATTGAAATTCGGCAAACCTACAGTCGCCAGATAATCGTCAAGTTCGTCAATAATTTCTTTTGCGCCAGGCAGCTCTGTCATGCCGCTCATCATGTTGGGATACTGTGCGCCCTGCCCTGCAAAGAGGAACGCAACTCGGGAGCCAGGCTTTCGCAGCGGGCTGACAGGAGCATGAGCAGAAACGCTCGGTTCGCGAATTTCAACAACGGTCGCAGCAGCCGGATTTTCGTTAATTGTCTTGTCGTCTCGTTTCTCCCCTTTTTCCCGATAAGCCGCAACATTCTCTATATCCATAGTAATATTCAAACCTTCGCAATCCTTATGATTAATTTGCCACGACATGGCAGACGTCTGTTTTTTCTCTTGCATCTGAAGTAAAAGGTTAGCAAGAGACATCATGCCTTTCGTCGGTCCAAAATCGCCAAATACTCGCGTAATTGTCTCGTCATCGTCGGCAACGTCCGAATTTGAAGAACGGACAATTACCTTTGATGAATGTATAAGCTTCGTTTGAACATGAGCGTTCGGCGAGCTAATTTCAATTTTCGGAATAATGCCATAAATTTTATCGCCATTCGCCAGAGCGTCTTCAGCTCTTTTAAGCATAAATGCAACCGCGCTTTCAGCCGGCGGAGCAATGGAATCGTCTCCGTTGCGAAGAATTGAGCGCAGACTCGCTCCCTGAGAACGGTCGCCGCTGACGCAAATGACTCGATCTACACGACCGTCTTGAAGGACGTCGTACGCTGCCGCCAACGCTGTCAGAGACGCCGAATGACCGCAGTCTATTGAAAACACCGGACCAGAAAGATCGTACGCTCTGGCAATTCGAGATGCATAGGTGCTGAAAGCTATATCTGCAGCCATAAAATCGGCATACTTAAATCTATTGTATATGTCGCTTTGATAGCGCTTGACAATTTGATCAATTTCCTCTGGAGCAATACCGTCCCTGGAAAGAGTCTTTCGCAAGTTTCTTTCTATTTCAGAAAAGAAACTGGTAACTGTCATCGAATACACGAAATCGGTTCCACACATAGTCCCTGTAACAACGGCTGTTTTGGAACGATCCCATAATTCAGGATGCGCATTGGCTTCCTTAATATTAATAGGCATGCCAGCGTCTTCTACCGCCTGATCGGCCGCGCCGAGAATCCAATATGGCAGCGCATGACCCAATGAAATTTCCTTTGGAGGAATTACGTGTCTTTTCCAGTCGTAATTATAGTCTTTGATAAATCCAGCTTTAATGCCGCGTCTGGTTAACTCCTGGAATTCAGAACGGGTTAAAAGCAAATCATCGCGATCTTCAGGAGCCGACGTCTTTACGCTTTCTCCCTGTTTGACTTTCATTCGAAATTCTTTCGTACTAAAAGCTTCAGGGGCAAGGCAGCCTATGCCAACAATTGCTATTGCTTGAGACGGCGCCGACGAGTGAGCTTTTTCTTGATTTGCCAGTTCTGCCGTTTCCGGTCCCTCTAATACTGCAGAAGCATTAAGACCTCCAATTCCAAATGAATCTACAATTGCAAGACGCTTTTTATCTTTAGTTATTGGCCAACTTTTAAGTTGTTGCGGAACGCACAACGGCGATTTATCCCAATTAAATTTCTTTGTCGGCTTATTGAATGACGGCTGAGGAAGTATAACCTGATGACGGTATGACTGTAAAACTTTAATAATGCTGCCCGCTCCTGCCAGCTGAAGCAAATGGCCAATATTGGCTTTAACGCTGGTAATAGGAATCGGTTTGTTAAAATGTCGATCGTTCAAAAACTCAGTTAACGAGGTCAGTTCCGTTGCATCTCCCAAACTGGTGCTGGTCGCATGAGCCTCAACCCAGTCTGGCGACTCCGATTCGTTCAATTTTGCATCTGTCCACGCGCGAGAAATTGCCAGTTTTTGACCATCAGAGCTGGGAGCCCAAAGTCCCTTACCCTTGCCGTCGCATGAGATTCCTATGCCGCGGACTATGCCAAAAATATTATCTTTTGCTTCTAACGCCTTTGACAATGGACGAACCAGTAAAAATGAACAGCCTTCGCCTAGAATAACCCCATTTGCCTGTTCATCAAATGGCATAGCGCCAATATCCGAACCGGCTTTGTTATAACTAAAGGTGTTCATGACAATTTTACTGATCATGTTAAATCCGCCGCATAACGCCATGCCGTCGGGATGAAGAGACAAATAACGCTGTGCAAGATATATGGCTCCTAATGACGAAGAACATGCGTTGTCAAAAGAATAACCTTGACCATTCAATTTGAAAAGCTGCTGAATTATACGAGGAACAAGATGAGGATATATTAGCTCTGATTTATGATAGAACGGCTCTGTAATTTGATCTTGTTCGTCAAGATATTTTTCGATGTCATGTTGAACAGAATTCAATGTCTGAGAAGACAATTCCGGGGACGACTGTCCAAGCAATTGAATCCAATATGGCAGCGCCTGGCGCATTAAAAAGTTAGAGAACCCGTCTGAAAGACGATCCATGCCTGCATATACGCCAAAGGGAACCTGGGACAGGTTAAAAGGATCGTATCCCGAGTTTTTTATGGCATGATAGGCGGAATAAGACGCCATCAACATTGCCAATTCGGTGGGAATGTCCTCGGATGGCGTACCACCTGCTATAAGCTCTTTGACAAAATCTGGCTTATACCGACGATTAAATTCATTAAGGTCAACCGGGCAAACCAGATTTACATGACTTTTTCCAAAAACACCGCTCTGCTCGGAACGATATACATCAAACGGATATCGCTCGTTGGGAAGAGTTGTCAAAGAAACCTTCCCTTGAGAAAGGTTCTGCCAGAACTCTTCAGGTGAAAAAGCTCCAGGCACGCAACAGTGCGCTCCAATTATCGCCAGTGGTTCGTTCGGATAATCCATTTTAAGTTGCTTTGAATATCGACACTTTTTAAATATGCCTTTAGTATTATATATATAGTCTCTTTATTCGGAATATTCAGTTATATACAATTATCCATCAATCTTAAAAAAGATCGAAATGATACAATAACGCGAAATTCCCTTATTATTTATTTTATCACAATTATCCAATTTGTCAATGGAGCTTATAGTTTTTTTTGGTCTTTATTCCTTATCTATACCGTATAATCCAAATAACCGTCAAATCCAAAGCGTTTTGGCGTGAACAATAAAAACAGCATTTTTCTGCAAAGAGAATCAAATTTATAAATATTTGAGCGACAAACATTCGATAATTTAATTATATACACAATTTAACAAAAATCGTTATATATATTCATAATACGACATTACCCTTGTATTTTAACAATTACAATAGATAATAATCATGCAGTTGCTGCCTTTAACCGCGTTTGAAAATTATATGTTTCTGGACAGCCATCCCGGTTACGATATGGCTATCTTGATGGAATGGGCGTTCAAAGGAAAGATCAACCGCGATTTAATCGTAGAATCCTACAAACGAGCCGCGCAATACGAACCTCTTTTTAGAGCCGTTCTTTCCCGGCAAGAAGGCGATTATTTCTGGAACGTCGACGACCAGTATCTCATGCCGCTCTCGTTTGAAACGACTGACAAGTCCGTCGAACAAAACGATCAGACAAGATACGTTACCTCTGGAAATCCTGAAAAATCTTGTGGTAAAATTGTCATTCGCGAATATTCAGACGGAGTGGCGTTTGAGCTTTACGTTCACCACTCAATCGGCGACGGCATCGGCATCAGCCAGTTCATTACCCGCTGGATGAAAGAGTACGATTTACTGCTCCACGGCCAAACGGATGCGTCAACGCAGATTGTCTATCCGGACGTCGATCTGTTTCCCAGGCGCGAAGAATTTCATTTTGTCCCCAAACAAAAATTACCGTTGTCAAAAAAAATCTATGACAAGCTTCGCGGGATAGCGAGATTCTTTTCTCATCGCGTTATGCCGATGTTTAACGAAGACAATGTGGATAAATCAAAGCTGGCTGATACGTTTCCGATGTATTGGCGCCGCATTGACAAAGAGTTTTTTTTGAAATACAGGGAAAAAGCCCATTCCTTAGGCGTCAGCTCTAATACGCTCATGATGAGAGACATGTATTTGGCGCTGCGTAAATGGATCGAAAAATATCCGGTTGACGATATACCTGTCGAACGTCAAAAACGCTGGTTTCGTATGCTCATTCCGATTAATATTCGCACGGATTTCCATCGTACGATTCCCTGCGCCAATATCGTTGGGTATATTTTTAATGACAAAAGACCTGTTGAATGCGATCGTTCAGACGAATTTATTCAGTCTATTCAAAAGAATATTACAAAATGCAAGAATTTTAATTCTGGAACTACATTTCTCAAAGTGATCAAGATTTTTAGAAAGATTCCAGGGATGATGAACTTGATGACGTCAGAAAAAACGTGCCATTGCACTGTAATTCTGTCTAATACCGGAAACATCTGCAAAACGAGCTTGCAGGAAGATTATCGTCAAAACGACGACGTCCGAATTGAGCACGATCAGTACCCTCTGCAGCTGATCCGAACGCTCTGCGCGCCGCCAACCCGCCCGCATACGCCCCTGTCCTTTGGCGTTATGCAGCGTCAAAACGAGACGTTTGTTTCCTGCCGATACGATCTCAACGTCGTAACGGAAGAAACCATGCTGGAATTTTTTAATATGTTCGTAGACGAAATGGCGCAAAGCGTCAAAGAGGAGCAGTAAATAGATTCATCCGACAATTTAGCGCCTGAGAAGCCATTAGCTATTAGCTTGTGCTTTGAACCTCCAGACTTAGCTTTTAAAGTCAGAGGCTAACATCAAACGCCAGGAGCTAGAGGCTAGAAGCTAAAAGCTGTTTCACAACAATAGGCGCCAACTTACCGGAAGAGCCAAAATTCGTCTGTAATTGCCCTGTAATTACAATAGGACGATTTTTTAAAATAATAATTCTGTTTTTTCTGAATTTTCTTCAAACGATATTAAATCTTGGGGTATAATATAAAAAGGAAAATTTCACATTTTAATAGAACCGTCAACATTCAACACAATCTGTAGCCATGCCGTTACTTCCACTGACTTCGTTTGAAAAATACATGATTCTGGACGATCATCCCGGATACGAAATGGTCGTTTTGATGGAATGGGCGTTTCGGGGAAAGATTAACCAGGATCTGCTTGTAGAAGCGTACAAGCGCGTCGCGAAATACGAACCGCTTTTCAGAGCCGTTCTGACCAAAGAGAAAAACAAGCTGTTCTGGAACGTCGACGACCAGTATCTTGTTCCCCTGGTCTTTGAAACGACAGAAGAATCCATCGAGCAAAGCGAAGGAACGCGATACATGGTTTCTCTCCCGCCGGAAGAGCGCTGCAATCAGATTATTGTTCGGCAATATCGTGACGGCATTGCGTTCGAAGTCTTTGTTCATCACGCCATTGGAGACGGTTTGGGCGTCAATCAATTTTTTGCTGACTGGATGAAAGAATACGATTTGCTCCTTCACGGTCAAACTGATACGTCGTCGCTCAATTTTCATCCCGATACGGAATTGTTTAAACGGCGGGAGGAATTTCATTTCAAGCCGAAAGAGAAAACATCGCTCTCAACGATTCTCTATGACATTTATAAAGGCGTGGCGCAATTCTTCTGCCGCCGCGTTTTGCCAATGTTTAAAGAAGAACAACCAACCGCCGATTCTAAACTCACAGACGTTTGCCCGATGTATTGGCGGCGTTTCGGAGCAGATTTCTTTTTGAAATACAAGGCAAAAGCAAAATCTTTTGGCGCCAGCGTTAATACCCTCATGATGCGCGACATGTATATCACGCTGCGAAAATGGAACGAAAAGCATCCTGTTGACGACAAACCCGTCGAACGACAAAAGCGATGGTTTCGTATGCTCGCGCCGATGAATATTCGTACCGATTTTCACAAAACCATGCCTTGCGCCAATATTCTCGGATATATTTTTCTGGACAGACGACCGGTCGACTGCGATCGTTCAGAAGAATTCCTGAAGCTAATCCAGGACGATATGCTCAGATGCAAAAATCTGCATTCCGGGGCGATCTTTGTCAGCGCGATTCAGTTTTTGGAAAAGATCCCGGGAATAATGCCCCTCATGACGTCGGATAAGCAATGTCACTGTTCTGTAATTCTTTCCAGCGTCGGCAACGTCTGTAAAAGCTGTCAGCAGGAAGATTACCGCACAAACGACGACATCTGCATTGAGCATGACGAGTACCCGCTCCAGCTGTTCCGAATGCTTGGCGCGCCGCCGACTCGTCCGCACACGCCTATTTCTGTCGGCGTCATTCAGAGGAAAAACGAGGCGTTTATTTCCTGTCGATACGACCTCAACACGATTACAGAAGAAACCATGCAGGAATTCTACAACATGTTTGTAGATGAAATGATGAAAAGCATCGAAGAGGAATAATCGTTTCAATAAAAATTCCAATAATTATAAGAGTTGTTTAACTTTGAACTTTGAAAACGGCGGGGCTTGACCGCCCCTATTGACATTTAATTCCGTTTTGGTATATTAAGATAATTAAATCAAATCCATTTGCGAGCGTAACTCAGTTGGTAGAGTGGTAGCTTCCCAAGCTGCAAGTCGCGGGTTCGAACCCCGTCGCTCGCTGTTCGCCTTTGCCCCGTTCGATGGCAAAGGTTTTTTTATTATCCCAAACGTCTTCCCCCCTGATTTCCCTGCTTTCGTCGTCCCATGTCAGCTGAAAGTTCAGCAATTCATTCTGACGAACTTTTGTCCAGTTCCGCCCCTGCGGTCGTTCGGCTTTCCAGCCGCGACAACAGAGCGCTGACTCGCATTATATTCTGGATGACGCTGCCGGTGTTTTTTGAGCACATTCTCGGGCTGCTGGTTTCGACGTCTGACTTCCTCATTACCGGCAAGTTTCTGGCGAAAGAGCATCTGGCGGCGGTCTGTTCAGCCGGATACGTGGTTTGGGGTCTGCAGAGCATATTCACTTTCGTTTCCGTCGGCGCAACCGCGATGACGGCGCGATATATTGGCGGCGGACTGCCGGAAAAAGCCAATCGCGCCATGCATCAGGCGTTTAACGTCGGACTG
>JAZUMX010000730.1:0-4452 GCA_045603865.1 Thermoguttaceae bacterium | reverse complement strand
AGATGGTACAGCTGACCGGCGCGCAAACCGGGAATGAACATACTCCAGATGTCGCCCCAGCGGTTATTGTTTTTGTCAAACTGGATAACCGACGACGGCTCCATATCGTCGACGCGGTCATAGAGCAGCAGGCTGATAGATTCTGCATGGCGGCTGAAGACCGAAAACTGCACGCCGTCTTCCTGCAGCGACGCGCCGTACGGCAGCGGGTGCAGCAACTTCAACGACGGGGTGCGAACTGATTCTGACGCTCCGCCTTGAAGCGGAGGAACTGACGTCGACAGGGGAAACCATTCCTGAAAGTTTAACGACATAGCGTTTAGCCTTATATGGGGTGGGAGGGATTCGTTTTCTAAATCTGCATTGAATACTCTTTCTATTCTAGTCTGAAATTTAAAATTACAAACCCTCCTATTGACTATATCGTCCTAAAAAAATGAATTCTCTAAATAAAAAAACGATACATATCGGAAGACTTGCAAAATCGCGTTATTGAGTATTGTTTAGCTAGAATTCCAATTCGGACAAATTAGCAATTTGCAATGAGCAATTAGCAATTACGCAAAGCGCTCCCCAATGGATGAGTGCAGGCCAACTCGCACACGGATTGGACGGACAAAACGGATTTTCGCCGATTGATTCTTTGTGTTCTTTGTGTTCTTTGTGTTCTTTGTGTTCTTTGTGTTCTTTGTGGTTAAATTCTGTTGCGAGCTTCGCTCGCGATCCGAAGAGGTTACTGGCTTCGTCTATTTGTTATGCACGCTTCTCGTCGTTTGGTTCGCCTATCGGCGAACTGCGTAATTCCGCTCACTACATTCGCTCCATTACCGCCTTCCATTTAAATTTGTTGAAATTTTTTTGAAAAAAGGCGGACAGAGCTATAGACAAACTTCGAGATGTGAGTAAAATAAATGATAGTTCTTAAAAACAGATTAGCAATTGGCAATTATTGAGGCGCTTTGCGTAATTACTAATTGCTAATTACTAATTGCTAATTAACACGAGTATCCGCCATGAAAAACGCCTCCATGCAAAATTTCGAACGCTGCGTCCTGGTAAGCGGGCTGATTTCCCTGCCTGCCTGGGACGAGCTATGGGCGGATTACCTCGCGTCGCACAACATTCTCCGAGCCGCGGAGGGAGAAGTCTACCCGGAAACGTTCTCCCATTATATCATTGAGCGCGGCGTTCTCAACGACTGGCAGATTCAGCAGCTTTTGGCGGGACACACCAAGTTCAATCTGGGATCGTATCAGATCGTCAACTCGCTGGGGCAGGGCGGTATGGGACAGGTCTTTTTGGCTCGGCACAGCGTAACCAGACAGGAGGCGGCTGTCAAGGTTCTGCCTCGAGACAAATGCGCCCCGGAAGCCATTAAAAACTTTCAGCATGAAATCCGGGTCCTGTCGTCGCTGCACCATCCCAACATCGTTGGGGCGCTGGACGCTGGCGAAGACGGCGGGGTTTGCTATCTGGTTTGCGAGTACGTGCCGGGCCAGAACCTCCGCAAGCTCATTCGCAACGGGCGGCCGCTGACGATGAAGTCCGCCGCCAGCATTCTGTCTCAAGCGGCGATGGCTCTGCAGCACACGCACGAACAGGGGTTCGTTCATCGAGACATCAAACCCGGCAACATTCTCGTTACGCCCAACGGCGTAGCTAAACTGACGGACTTTGGTCTGGCGACGCAAATCGGCGGGAAGAACGACCCTCGCGCCGGGAAAATCGTCGGAACGGCGGACTATCTCTCCCCGGACCAGGTCAAATGCCCCACCAACCCGGTTCCACTGTGGGATATTTACTCCTTTGGATGCTCGCTGTACTATATCGTTACCGGGAAAGTCCCGTTCCCCGGCGGCACAACGATGGAAAAGGCGCGGGCGCACATCGACTTGCTCCCGCTTGACCCCCGTCTTCCCAACCCCACTTTAAGCGAGGATTTCGTTAACGTCATTGCCGACATGATGGCGAAAGACCCGGACAAGCGCATTCCGTCCGCGTACGCCGTCATGGAACGGCTGGCGAAATGGTCGCCGCCAACGCCGTGCGATATCGAAATGGTAGACGGCGCGGAACTCATTGCGGCTCAAATGCGAAAGCGGCCGACGGTTACGTCTATTTCGGTCAACACCATCATGCAAGCCGGGGCGAACGCTGCGCCTATCATTTTGGGCAAAGCCGACGAGAAGGACAAGCTCGATTTCGATTTCACCGCGAAGAAAAAAGAGCCGGACAACAACAAAGACACCGTCGGCGCCATCAGCCATCACCCGGCGTTTTCTGAATCGGAAGACCTCATGTCCGTCCAAATGTCCCGGCAAATCGAAGAAAACGAGCGGCGCGTCAAAACCAACGATTACCTCTTGCCGTCCGTTGCCCTGTTTGGAATCGTGCCTGCCGTGTTGATGCTGCTAACCTGGCTGTTCTACGCCCTGATTTCCTGATGAGCAAACCTGTTGTAATTATAAGTCAATGTTTGACCGGAGCCGTCTGTCGGTGGGACGCGCTCCAGTTAGACGCCTGCCTGTTCGAAAAGCTTCAAGCTCATTTTACGCTCATTCCCTTCTGCCCGGAAATGGCTTTGGGCTTGGGATGTCCCCGCCCAACAATCCGTCTGATTCGGAAGTCTTTTAATACAGAAACGCCTGACAATATCGAGCTGGTTCAGCCGCAGACCGGGCGGGTTCTGACGGCGGACATGGACGCGCTGTGCGAGTCGTTTCTCCGCGCCCATCCAGCAGACGGGTACGTTCTCAAGTACAAATCCCCATCGTGTGGACTGACGAACGTCAAAGTCTACATGAGCGCCAATTCCAGGGAAATCTGCGAATTCGAGTCCGGACGGTTCGCCGCCGCCGTTCGTCGGATGTATCCCAACGCCCCGGCAATCGACGACTTCCGACTGGCTCAGCCCGGCGCAATTGAGGAATTTTTGGAAAGAGTGTTAAAATACAAAAGATAGATACTATTGTAAAAATTATCGTATTTTTTAGAATGGATACCGGCAATTGCCGTATCTTTTTTTAATTAAATAGTGTATAAGAGAATGCGAAAAGCGATGGGCGTCATCGCCTTAACGCTTGCAGCATGATAAACAACCCCAATTGATAGATTTTCAAATACTAACTGACGTTGAACTGGTTCAATGGATTTTGTCCGGCAATCGGATAGGATTTAACGAACTTATGCGCCGTCATCAAACGCGTCTGTTCGCCTTCCTGCAGCAAATGAGCGGGTTAGAGCCGAACGAAATCGAAGACCTCGTTCAGGAAACGTTTGTCAAGGCGTACGTCAGTTTGGATACGTTTGATTACAAAATCTATCACAGCGACAAGGCGTTTGGGACGTGGCTGTTTACCATCGGGCGGCGAATTCTGCTCAACGCGCTGCGGAAAAGCAAACGGGATCGGCTCGTCTTTTTCTCGGCATCGGAAACAGAGGAAAAGCGCAAAGAGACCATTCCAGACAAAGCCCTCATCCCGGAGCAGTCTGCGGAACGGCTAGACAGCCGTCAAAACCTGTGGAGCAAAATCCGAACGGTACTCACGGAACCGCAATGGACGGCTCTGTGGCTTCAGTACGTCGAAAACTGCTCCATGGAAGAAATCGCCGCCGCGATTGGGAAAAAGCCGCAAAGCGTCAAAGCCCTGATTCATCGCGCCAAATGCACATTGCAAAAACATCCGGAATTTTTTGAACGTTAACACTTTACTTTACTGATATGCAAGACATTTTTGAACAACTCAAAGCCGAAGGACAACGCTGTCAGCCGGAATTCTCCGAATCCCTTCATGCGCGCTGTAAAGAAGCGATTGACCAGATCGAAGCGTCGCGATCGAGTACAGCGTCCGCCGGGGTTCTTTCTCGCAACTCGCAACTCGCAACTCGCAACTTACCGACGCGCAGCCGCGTCTGGCAAGCCGTTGCCGCTGCGGTTTTGTTCTGCGCCGGGTTCGCGATGTTTAACTCGTTCTTCCTGCCGTCAACCAATACAAAAACCACTCTGACTCCGGAACCCCCGCAAGTTGCGGCAGACGAACAAGAGTTTCAGCCGCTGGTTATCAACCCGATGGCGTTTGAGCAGTTTGAACTGGAAACGTTCGCCAAAAGCTTTGACAAACCCGCCCGGGTTGAGCATCAGGAAACGAAAGGGCGTTCCGCCAGCGTTTTCGGTACTGTTAAAAAGATGATTCAAAAGCCCGATCCGGCAACGACGGTGGCAGCGACAATTATGCGTCAGGACATTTCCATGGGGTCCCTTCTGGACAAAGCCGGCTCTCTAGCGCAGCTTCCAGAAGACAATTCAGAAAACGCTCCCGAAGAAAACTAACCCAATCGCGGGCAAAAAGTCCGCTCCTTTACGATTATGCGAACGACTTTTTCCCTGTTGATTTCTTGCGTTCTCACTGCGTCGCTGTCTGTTTTTTCTTTTATCGCGCAGGCGCAGGACGT
>JAZUMX010000729.1:0-3321 GCA_045603865.1 Thermoguttaceae bacterium | reverse complement strand
ATAAGCTGAACGAATTCCTTTCGCGTCAAAATGAGGTATCTGGAAAAGCTCATGTCTCCGCCTCCGTTTGCGTTTTTTGGGAAACGATGTTGACAAAGGCGTCTTCGAGCGTTGCGCCGCCGCCTTGAGCGATTATCTGTTCAACCGTTCCGGAAGCGACTTCGCACCCGTCCCGCATGATCAATATTCTGTCACAATAAGCGGCTTCATCAAGGAAATGGGTTGTAATCACCACCGCCACGCCGTCGTCCGCCAGGGCGAGAATTCGTTTCCAGAACTCGCGCCGGGCTATCGGGTCGGCCCCGGACGTCGCCTCGTCGAGAAACAGTATCGGCGGGTTATGGAGCAAGGCGCACGCCATCGCCAAACGACGTTTGTAGCCCATCGACAGCTGCGCGGCAATCATATTGAGATACTCGGACAAATTAAAGACTTCAACCGCCCAGGCAATCCGTTCTCTCAGCTTTTTCCCGCTCAAGCCGTACGCGCCGCCGAAAAAAAGCAGATTCTGCCGAACGCTGATGTCGCCGTAAAGGGAGAACTTTTGAGCGACGTACCCGATGTTGTTTCGGGCAAATTCCAGATTCTTTTCCAGCGGTTTGCCGTCAAAGAGAATCGTCCCTTCGTTCGCCCGGCTTAAAGCGCACATCGCGCGAAACGTTGTCGTTTTCCCCGCGCCGTTGGCGCCTAAAAGACCAAATATTTCACCGCGGCGAACGGTAAAGGAAACGTTGTTCACCGCGACAAAATCGCCAAATCGCTTGACCAGATTTTCAACGCGAATTATTTCCGGGGCGTCGGCGGCAACAGGATTGTTCCGTTTAAGCGGTTCAGGAACAGACCCGGTCATCAAGCGCATGAAACCTTGCTCGAAAGAAGGGGGAGGCAATAGGCAGTAGGCAGTAGGCAGTAGTGGAGGAGAGCGCTTTGCGTCAATTGCTAATTGCTCATTGCTCATTGCTAATTGCGGGGCAGCGCCCAGCGCTTTTACCTCGTCGGGGGTCTTATCTGCCAGCAGTTTTCCTTCAAAGAGAATCAACGTTCTGTCACAGTAGTCGGCTTCGTCCATATAAGCCGTACTAACCAGAGCCGTCATGGATTCTTCTGCAACCGTCTGACGCAAAATGTTCCACAGTTCCCGGCGCGCTAAAACGTCAACGCCGACCGTCGGTTCGTCTAAAATCATCAATTTGGGTCGAGAAATCAGAGCGCAGATCAAAGCCAGCTTCTGTTTCATACCGCCAGAAAGAGCGCCTGCCATGCGGGACGTGAAATTAGACAGTCGATTCCGTTCCAGCAGCATCGGAACGCGGCTGTCGTAATCCTCTCGAGAAATCCCATGAAGCCGGGCGTAGAGACGAATATTCTCTTCGACGGTCATGTTCTCGTACAGACCGAACTTTTGCGGCATGTAGCCGATGTGTCCCTGAATTTGCCCGGACTGTCGAACGGCGTCAGCGCCCAAAACGCAAACCGTTCCCTGACTTGGATGCAGCAGCCCGCACAGACACCGAATAAGCGTCGTCTTGCCTGCCCCGTCCGGACCAAGCAAACCGGTTATCGAACCGGGCGAGACTTCAAAACTGACGTCCTGAAGAGCGTGAATCTCCTCGCCGGATTCTTTGAACGTTTTCGACAGATGAGAGCAGGAAATGATTGAATCCATTTTATTGAAGGCGCTTGCGTAATTCCGAATTCCGCATTCCGAATTCCTAATTAATCTCGACCGTCGCAGGCGCGCCGAGCTTTAATATCCCTTCCGGGTCGTTGACGTAAACGCGAACTTCGTAAACCAGCGACGTTCGCAGTTCCTGCGTCTCGACGTTTTTCGGGGTGAATTCCGCCGTTGGGGAGATGTATCCGATCCAGCCGTCAAAGGTTTTATCGGGCAGACCGTCAACGCGAATCGTTGCCTTGCCGGAGATTTTGACTTTTGCCAAAAGCGTTTCGTTCAAATATACGCGCACCCATTTAGGATTTGTAACAGCAATAATAAACGCAGAAATCTGCGGTGAAGCCATTTCGCCGGGTTCCAGAATGCGACTTCGAACCACGCCGTCGCACGGCGCTAAAAGTTTGCTGTCCGCCAGGATTTGCTTTTGAATTGCCAGCGTCGCCTGGGCTTGAACGACGGAAGCGAGCGCTGTTTCCTTCTGCGCCTTCGCCTGTTCGAGAGCCGCTTTCGCCGCAGCAATATCTTCTTTTCGAGAGCCGGCAAGCATTTTTTCCAAATTGGTTTGCGCCAGTTTCCGCTCAGCAACCAGTTTTTTGAAATTGGATTCTGCATTGTCCAGGTCCTGCTGCGAGACGGCTCGGACGCCTTCTTCTGAAGACAACTTTTTATTGCGTTCGTACAGATTCTCAGCCGCATGAATTTGAGCGTCAAACACCTCAACGCCTGCGCGGGCGAGATCAATGTCTTCTTTTCGATTCCCGTTGACAGCTTTGTCCAACGCAGCCTGCGCCGCTTCGATTGCCGCGTCCGCCGCCGTTACGTTGGTTCGAGCGGAATCTACCGCAGCCTGCGCTTCCGCAATTCGGTTTTCTATTCGAATCGTTTCCAACTCTGCCAGCAGATCGCCCTTTTTGACAGCTGCGCCTTCCTCAACATGGACAGCGGCAATGCGCTCTGAAACCAGAAACGCCGCGTTGACTTCACGATCGTCAACGTTCCCGTTGAGAATAATCTTACCATCGGACTCGGGTTTCATCTCGCACCCGGCAAGCAGGCACAACGCGAATACATACAGCAGAAAAAAATGCGTCCTGTTCATTGGGATTATGTCTACATCAAACAAAGTTTAGAATATCAATTCAAAATAATTAAAAGGGATTAATATCCCTTTCTTCGATTTGTTGAAACAAGTCTACCATTTCCATCGCGGCTTCAGCGCAGTCAACGCCCTTGTTGCCCAAGTGAGCGGCAACGGTTTTGTCTGGAACGTTTTGAGCGTCTTCCAGTTTTCCGGACGGATACAGTTGTTCAACTGCAACGGAACGCGCGTTCGCCTGTTCGACGGTGTTGCAAGTCAGAACGCCAAACATGACGGGAATTCGGTATTCGCGTGAAATGTCGATAAAGTGACGGCTGATGGACTGATTAATGTGCATGTCATGCGTCGTTTCGCCTTTAATCACCGCGCCGAGGCAAATAATAGCTTTATATTTTCTGGTAGCGGCAAGATAATCTGCAAGCGCTGGCAGTTCATACGAGCCGGGAACCCAGAAGACGTCAATCTGTTGTTCCGTTATCCCGGCTTGTTTCAATCGCCAAATCGCGCCGTCTAAAAGACGCTGGGTAATTGTCTTGTTGAACTTCGC
>JAZUMX010000728.1:0-3457 GCA_045603865.1 Thermoguttaceae bacterium | reverse complement strand
GGGTTGACTGAGCGTCCATAAGCGAAAAGGGTTTTGCCGATTCATTTGATTTCCCGGCAATCGCTTCGGATTCGGATGAATTCTCCGCGCAAATCCAGCACAGCGGCTTGCCGACACAAACAACGTCGTCTTCCTGACAATCAAATTGAGTTACAACGCCGGAGCAGGGCGAATCGATAGCAACGATCGCCTTTTCCGTTTCCACCTCCAGAATAGTCTCTCCCTTCTTGACTGGATCGCCGGGATGTTTCAATCTCGAAACCACAACGGCTTCGTCCATGCCTTTTACCAATTGGGGCAATTCTACAGAAATCATAAATAATTCTTCCATGAATTCTAACCGGTCAGAAGCTCACGATATTGCGGAACTGTTCCAAACGGTCGTTGATTGTGTCCAAATCGAGATCCAGCAAACGATTCCAGCTGAAGTCTTCGCAGGTGAAAGACGCGACAACCGTCGCGTAGGCTAACGCCATTTTTATCGTATCAGAGTCCAAATTGTTTTGTGAAGCCAAATAGCCCATCATCGCCCCGGCGAAAGAATCGCCTGCGCCAGTCGGGTCGACAACGGATTCCAAAGGCCACGCCGGCAGAGCGTACGTCTCTTTTTCCGAGAAGAACATCACGCCGTGTTCGCCCTTTTTCAGGACGACAAATTTCGGTCCCAGTTCCAGGACTTTTCGACCCGCTTTGACGAGATTCGTCTCGCCGGTAAGCTGAATCGCTTCGGAGTCGTTAAGAACCAGACCGTTGATCTGTTTGAGAAGTTCGTCAAGCTGCGGACGCTGCGTTTCAATCCAAAGATTCATGGTGTCCGCAACGCACAAGCCGGAACCGCGCCACTGTTTGAGAACGTTGAGCTGCAAATCGACGGGGCCGTTTGCCAAAAACAGATACGGCGTCTTTTGAGCGTCTTCCGAAAGCGTCGGATTGAAGTTTGCAATAACGTTGAGCTGCGTCTCTTTGGTTTCGCGGTCGTTCATGTTGACCATGTATTTTCCAGACCAGAAGAAAGACTTTTCGTCTTTGCGAATTTCCAAACCGGAGCAATCAATATTGCGCTTGTCGAATTCGTCAAGATATTTCTGTTCCATGTCTCCGCCGACAACCGCCAACAAACTGACGTCGGTAAAGAAATTGGCGGCAATCGAAAAATAGGAAGCGGAACCGCCCATAATGCGGTCGCGTTTATCGGTGGGGGTTTCAACGCTATCGTATGCTACAGTTCCGAGAACTATCAATGACATGTTATGCTCCTTATGGGAAAAAAGTATTTGGGTTTGATAATAACAACGAGCGCTCTACGCGCCAATTGCTTAATAATTCCTGTTAAATAATCTGGAATGAATCGTATTATACGGATTTTACATCTTTTTCCAATAGCAGTTTTAACACAAATTTAGAAATTTTTTACGAATCCGGTTTTACATGCTCTCCCTGCTTGCTTTTTTTCTCTCGTTTACTTCAATCTGATAGTTATTGACAGTAATTGCTGATATAATCATAACCATCGGTATAAGTTTTTTAAAATTTCGAAAAATTTCTGTTCGTACGCTTGCAAATGGTACGATATTTTGATACAATAATTATAATATTTATAGTATTAGTCAAGAGGATTAAAAGGCGTTGTCGACCTGTTCGTCCCATATTCCTGTTGAAGCATCCATTCGTAATTTATTATGGCTAAACATTCATTAAGTTTTACAGACCTTTTAGTTCAAAAAGGTCTTGTCAGCCCCAATCAGATTTCAGCAGCGCAAGAAGCCGCTAATGAAGACCACATTTCTCTTCAAGACGCAATTATTAAACTGAAATTCGCCAAGAGCGCAGACGTCATGAAAGCCCTTGCGGATTCTCAAGGGTATGAATACATCTATCTGGAAGACCTCAATATTCCGCCCAACATTATTGAAATGGTTCCGGAATCGGTGGCGCGAGAGAATACAATCATTCCTCTTTCAGCAGACGAAAGCGCATTGACAATCGTAACATCCAAGCCGGACGACTTTGAACTGAGCGACAAATTGCAGTTCATTCTCAACCGTCGCATCAAGTTTGTCGTTGCTTCCAAAGAGGCGATTGTTGACGCCATTTCTCGCCATTACGGGGCATCCGGGGGCGATAACGCCAAGGCGATGCTTCAGGAATTCACCGACACGCAAATCGACTTTACCGAAACCGACGAAGATGAGGAAGACGCCGGTTCCCCGGAAGACCCCAACTCGCCGGTCGTCAAGCTGGTTCATCTTATCATTTCTGAAGCGGTTCAGTCTCGAGCGTCCGATATTCATATTGAGCCGTTTGAAGACCGCGTCCGAATCCGATATCGAATCGACGGCGTTTTGGTCGAACGCAACTCGCCCCCTCGCCGAATGTTGGGCGCGATTCTTTCCCGTATCAAGATTTTGTCCAAGCTCGACATTGCTGAACGCCGCCGTACGCAGGACGGTCGAATTAAGGTTACGCTGGGAGAAAAGGAACTCGACCTCCGCGTGAGCGTTATTCCGACCAACCATGGTCAGTCGGTCGTTATGCGTATTTTGGACAAAGACTCCATCAAAGTCGGTCTGCGTCAGCTCGGGTTCGTCGAAGAAGACTACAATACGCTTCAAACGCTGATTCGACGTCCGAACGGAATTGTTCTGGTTACCGGTCCTACGGGTTCCGGCAAAACGACGTCTCTGTACGCCGCGTTAAACGAACTCAACACGCCGGACAGAAAAATCATTACGGCGGAAGACCCGGTCGAATACTATCTGGCGGGAATTAACCAGGTCGAAATCAAACATGAAATCGGGTTGGACTTCGCCCGCGTTATTAGAGCCATGCTTCGACAGGCGCCTAACGTCATTCTGGTGGGAGAAATGCGAGACCTCGAAACGGCGCAGATGGGAATTCAGGCGTCGCTGACAGGGCACCTTGTTTTCAGCACGCTGCACACCAACGACGCCCCGTCTGCCATTACCCGTCTGGCGGATATGAAAGTTCCGTACTACCTCATTGCGTCGTCTGTTATTGCGATTATGGCTCAGCGACTTGTTCGCCGCGTCTGTCCAAAATGCAAAACGCAGTACACGCCCTCGCCGGCGTCCATGGAAGCGGCGGGACTTAGCATCAACGACCCGAAAGTCGTCAACGCCACGTTCATGCACGGCAAAGGCTGTCCGAACTGCGCGGGCAAGGGCTTCCGCGGTCGAATGGGCATTTACGAGCTGATGCGTATGTCGAGTAAAATCCGAGAACTTACCTTTGCCGCCTCAACTACGGGCGCGATTCGAACCGCTGCCATTCAGGAAGGCATGAGCACTCTGTACTGGGACGGAATCAAAAAAGCGATGAAGGGCGTTACGACGATTGACGAAGTCATGCGCGTTGCCAAGCTTCAGGAAGAGTAAAATCGACAGACGTCGTTTTGTTTTCATTTCATATTTCCACACACTTTTATATTCATTTATTT
>JAZUMX010000727.1:0-5209 GCA_045603865.1 Thermoguttaceae bacterium | reverse complement strand
CATACTCGTATGACCTTTCAGAATTGCATTGCAAACCTCAATTGCGAGATCCCATATTCGAATGTCATTGTTATTATTGTCATCTATCCATATCACGCTCCAAGATAATGCATTGCCGTTGGAAAGAAGTATCACGCCTTCGTCCGAGTTTTCAACAACCAATCTGCACGGATTTGGATGGTATTCTTTAGGACGCTTGACTTTATTGAGCCAAAACCAGTCGCAGGGGGATTTACAAAATACAGGATTGAGCCACTTCTGTGCCGCTCGCGTTACGGGGCAGTCGTCGGCAACTTCGGCAGCGATCTGCAACATAATCTTATATGCAGGATTCTCAGCGCTGTTACGGCGCAAATAATGCGCGTTGCTGCAAATAACGTCAAAATAGGCGTCGCTGTCTGGTGAAATCCGGTTTAACTTGCCTCTAAAAAGAAAATAATCCAGTAACACGCGTTCTACGTTTCCGTATCGCAGCCGCTTCATCAAGAAAGCGAAATCCGATAGGACAGCCGCCGTCTTTTTTTTCTTGTTTACGTTCATTAAATGCGATGGCAGCCAGGTTAAAAAGTACCGCTGAAGCGCACCCGGCTCTTCGTCTGTTCTTGTCGTCCATCGCAGAAATCTGGATTTGTACAGTTTCAACCCGCGATTGGCAAAATCCTCATTTGCTTCGTCGGGATAGACGTAGAAACTTTTAGAACGGTCAAAGCAATAGTCTCTAACGCTTTTGTGGAAAGGCTTAATGACGTCTTCGTCAGTAGAACCAGACTGATCGAAAAACGTTCCCAACATTTCCAGTCGGTCGTCTAGTTCTGAATCGCGTTTAATTCCCAGACAGTATTTTAGAACTGCTCGCGAGATCGGTTCGAAGGACGTTAAAATAAAGCCAAGCATTGGGCGAATTTCTTTTTTGTATTGTGGGATGTTCGCGCCAAAGAGCCGTTTAAATTGTTCTTGAATGTAAGCAATTACGCCTGACGGCAAATCGGGAATATCATCAAGCGTAATAACATTTTTCTTCAAATCGCGAAAGACCATTTCCGGGTATAGAAACGTTCCTTCAGACTTTTCATGAATCAAATTGATAAGAGATTCCTTGCTGATCCCTTTTTCCGAAACGGTCAACCCCATTTCCTTAAATTCACTTCGAATGTATTTCAGAACGTCGCTGTTGTTTTCTTCATCAGAAAAGTCGATGGGGTTAAACTGCTCGAAGTTTCGATTCACAGCGTCGTCGTTGTCTCGAGACGTGATGAAAAAGCAAATCCATCGTCGCAGTTTCTTAAGATTATTGCTGATCAACTCAGCGATTTCGTTGCGGCCGTTCTCCGTTGCTTCGTCCAGAGCGTCAACCAGAATCCATTGAGTTCCATTATCCCCGTCAATCTCATCAGTCATCAAATCGATAATAAGCGATTTAAACAGCGTTTGCGGATCGCCCGTTTGAAGATTAATCCTGTCCTGATTCTCTTTGAGACTATTCTCTTTGAGATAACTCAACAGCTTTTTCCGGTACGTAGAGTTTGTCTGCGCCAGCTGAAACGCAATGGACTTAATGAAAGTTTGCGGTTCAAGAGATTCCTTTTCACCGTATTCAATAAAATATGAGGCAGTGATGGGACAACAATATCGATAACGAAGTTCCGCTGCAAATCGACTCTTTCCAAACCCTGGACCTTTTTTGAGCCACAAAACGCGCTCTGAGTCAAAACGAACGGCTTTACCGCCTTGAAGTATTTTTTCTTCAAACATCTTGAAAAGAGAATCGCGTCCACAGAAATTATGGACTGTTTTGCTTTCCCAATCCTGTGTTTTTTCATTATAAATTCGCTGTATATCACGATCAAGATTCCGCAGCCGGCTGTCCATGTTCCATGGTTTGAGGAGGCGCTTTAGTTCTCCCATTTCAATGCCGTAGAGTTGAAAATCTTTCTTTTCCAACTCTATTGCAAACTTTTCCAGCTTTTTGTCAAGCCAGGCTTCGTCAATGTTCTTCGCTGAGGTGCAATGTGAACTCCAATTTTCAAATTCTGTAAACAATTGAGGGTTCAAAAGGTACGCTGGATACTCGGCAATATCTAATTTTTCCAGTGTAATAGAGAAAGGATATCCTCCGCGAACGCCCACCGCAATAGCAATTTCATCCCGACAGACGCCGTTGGGCTTCATTGCTTTGTGAGACAAACAAATCAAAGCGATGTTAGCCCATTTGACGCCGTCGTAAATTTTTCTTCGCCAATCATCGTCGCCCGGCTGGATTTGCTCTTTGTCAATCCAGACTTTATGACCGCGGCTTATCAGATACTCCTTGATTTTAAGAACGATGCTTTCGTTATTCGGTTCTGGATACAATGGAATTCCATTATCGTCCTTTACGTCGATTTCGTGTCCATAGCTGATAAAGATTTTCAACGGGTTGGCGGCTTTGTCCATGATAACTATGTTGGGTCAAATGCTAGGAAAACAGGGGAAACCTGATTTAAAAAACTGATTTTAATAGACGATACTATAAAAGTAAAGCAATTGCAAGGGGGAGAGGGAATAACGTTAGATTATTCCCCCTTATTTAGATTAAGATAAACTCTCTATTACTCATTCTGAGCGAAGAACTCGTTGAGCAGTTGAATTGTATAGATCAATACGGAACTCGTAAGACGTTTGCAGCGTTCTGACCGCAGCTGTTTGTGTTCCGGGGCGTCGCTCAGAGCCAGCCAGGCGCCGACGCTTTCTTTGCAAAGGACGCTGCCGGACGCCGATTTGGCGAAGTTCGGCGCGATGTCCGTTTCCGGAATGAACGTCGGAAGCGGCGTTTCTTTATAGAAGTCCGTCAGCTTTTTCTGTAACGGATACAGGTCGGCGGGAGATTCAATAAACAGACTCATAAAGAACCCGGCGCCGTTTATCGCTCCGCAGAGGCTTTCCTGTCCGCCGTAGCCGGTTCTGCCGTACTTGAAGACGCCAAAGGGGAACTGTCGGCACGCCTGAGCCTGATCCGGGTCGACGGACTCGACGGCGTCTGCGTAGGCGAGAATTGCGGCTTTTACCAGCCCAAACATACAGCCGTGTTCTTTATAGTATTCGTACGCTTTTTGAGCGGCTGGCTCCGGGTCAATCGGGACGTATTTCCAAACGGTCGATTCCTGTTTTCTGGCTCGACGCGGCTTCTTATCTTTCGATTCCTCAGCGGTTTCTTCCGCATTTCCAAAGGACGTCAGTCCGAATCCCAATCCGAACCCCAGAGCTGACGTTATCACGTTTCGGCGACTAATCTTATCTTGTGACATTGCTACTTCTCCTACAATTGCTAATTGCTAATTGATAATTGCTAATTAAACAAAGATCCACGGGTGCGTCCACGGGTTTGTCAGCGCTGTGCTGGCAGCGAGAATTGACCAGAACAGAGCGACGTACAGACCGGCGGTAATCCATTTGTTGTCTTTGGCGCGTTCTGCGATGGGAATGAGCGACGTCAGCCAAAGCGGAATGAGCCAGAACGACCAGCGGAAAGCGCACGTTATCCCGCCGTAATTCCGGTCGACAAGCGGACGCATGATATAAAACCCTATTACGATTACTGTCAAAGACAGGATAAAAAAGCCCAGCAGCCCCAGTTTTGGGTCGGACTTCCAGTTTAACATCCAGACGACAGCCCCGGCAACGGAGAACGCCCAAAGCGGCGTCAGAGAGAAAATCCCGTGGTGTCCGACCAGGACGTTAAACGCGTAGACGATTCTGGACGACTCGCCGCGGTCAACGCCGACGCGGTGTTTCCAGTAGCTGTCGCGAACTACGCCGTCGCCGCGGTCGTAGGTGTAATCGTACCAGTTGTCTCCCGCCTTGCGGTGAGCGTACGGCGGAATAACCGTATTGTGAGCCGCATAGTTCGTTCCGAAATACCCAGCGACAACAATCAGACAACCCGGCAGGAACCCAATCAGGGCGCGTTTCCAGTCAACGACAAAGCAGACCAGCGCCAAGGCGGCGAAAAACGCCAAGGCTGGCAGTTCGCAGACCACGGCAAAGGCAGAAAACAGTCCCGCCAGAAAATAAAACCACGTAAAGCGCGGGGCGTTAATGATTTTGTATTCAAATACGATTTTGACAATCGCGTATAGGGCAACTGAAACCACCGCGGCAGCGGGCAAATGGTTTTGCAGCGACACGGCAAAGGTCGTTAAATACGTCCCGAAGCAGACGCTCCCTACGATAAACGCTTGGGCAAAGGCGCTGCCTGTGAGCTTTTCGACAATCAGAATCGTCATGATAAACAGAACCAACAGGCACGGGATATGGCTCAAAGCCGTAACCGTTCTGACGCATTCAAAGGGGTATTGGGCGCACGTCATTCCCGTTGTATTGACGACCAGCCAGTAAATTCCCGCCTGAAGCGTCGGCAGCAGCGGCGGGTTGGAACTGTACAGATGACCGCCGTGCTTGACCATGTCGATGGTGTCCCAGCCGCGCTGAGCGATAACCTTGTCGATGGCGTACGGCGCGCCGGGAACTCGCATATCCGGTTCGACCAGAGCGCGAATCATCGCCCAGCGGGAACGGTCGTTGGCGGACAGCGTCGGGCGGCGCGTTTGCAATTTGGGCATCGTCGCCTCAAGATACGCGATTCGTTTGGACTCTATCTCCGCGTTGGAAAGCCCCATCTCTTTCCAGATGGCGACTTTCCGGTTCACCGCCTGTTGAAATCGATATTCCTCCAAATCGATGGCTCTAAAATCTTCGATAACGGCAATTCGACCCATTACCATCGCTATTGACGCGACGATAAATATATAGTATACGTGTCTAAGGGATAATTTTAACATGGCAGGAATTAATTCGTAATGCGGAATTCGTAATGCGTAATTACGCTTCGCGCCTCAATTAATAAATCGTAACTTCCAATCATTTTACGATAAAAATGGATTTCCTTCAACCCCAGCCCCTGTTAAATCATAATTTTTTCGATATAATTAATTAAGTTGCGATATTGAATATCAGACGCGATAGCGTTCTGCTAGAACCGCTTTAGCGGTTCAATATTTGTAGCCGTGGGTTTTAACCCACGGAGCGAGTTGCGAGAATAAAAAATAGACGCAACAGCGTTCCGCTAGAATCGTGTTAGCGGTCCAATATAAATAACCGTGGGATTTATCCACGGATGACGAGACGCATCAAAAAATCCTCTCGCAACTCGCTACTCGCAACTCGCAACTTC
>JAZUMX010000726.1:0-5224 GCA_045603865.1 Thermoguttaceae bacterium | reverse complement strand
GGGCGGCATCGACGACGTCGGCTGCGGAGTTCTGTTTGGCTTGAACCTGTATCGATACGATTTCGTCGGCATGCTCATGCACGCGGAGCACTTGGAAGCCGCTTTCGGCGTCGGCCCTCACACGATCAGCGTCCCGCGAATTCGCCCGGCAGACGACATCGACCCGCTCAACTTTTCCAATGCAATTCCCGACGACATCTTTGTGAAAATCGTGTCGGTATTCCGCATTGCCGTTCCGTACACCGGCATGATTATTTCGACCCGAGAATCAGCAGCCGTCCGCGAGAAGGTTCTGGAAGTGGGAATCTCCCAGATCAGCGGCGGTTCCCGAACGTCTGTCGGCGGCTACGTTGAGGAAGAGTCCGAAGAAGATAACTCCGCCCAGTTCGACGTCGAAGACCGCCGAACGCTCGACCAGGTTATTAACTGGCTGCTCAAGCTGGGATACATTCCCAGCTTCTGCACGGCGTGTTACAGAGAAGGACGCACCGGCGACCGGTTTATGAAACTTGTCAAGTCGGCAAAAATCGGCAACTGCTGTCAGCCCAACGCTCTGATGACGCTCAAAGAGTATTTGGAAGACTACGCCTCTCCCGACACCAAAGCCGCGGGTGAAAAAGTCATTGAAGAAGAACTCCAATACATCCCGTCCGAGAACATTCAGCGCATCTGCAAAGAGCGTCTGGAAAAGATTCACAACGGCGAACGCGACTTCCGCTTCTAGGCGGCGAGGCGCCTTTAGTTGCGAGTTGCGAGAGAATTATTTGAGGCGCTTTGCGTTAATTTATAATTCCGCATTACGCATTCCGCATTCCGAATTACTTCAGTCCCCCGTACTTTCGGGTGCGGCGGTTGAAGTCGTCGATCGCCTGCTGGAAGGTTGACTTGTCGAAGTCAGGCCAGAGAACGGGCGTCACCCAGATTTCAGCGTAGCTGATCTGCCAAAGAAGGTAGTTGCTTATTCGCATTTCGTTTGCAGTGCGAATAAGCAAGTCCGGGTCCGGCGCGCCGGCGGTGTAGAGGTTATCGGCGATTAGATCTTCGTCGATTTCTTCCGGCTGAAGCGTTCCGTCTTTGACCTGCTGAGCCAGAGCGCGGCAGGCGTCGACGATTTCCGCCCGGGATCCGTAGTTTATCGCCAGCTGAAGCGTCAGGCCGGTGCAATGCGACGTCGCTTCAATCGTCTTATCCATTTCTTTCAAGGCGGATTCCGGAATCCCGTCACGGCGCCCCAGCACTCGCAAGCGAATATTGTTCTCAATGAGCGTCTCGCGTTTGACGATCATAAACTGCTCTAATAGAAACATCAACGCTGCGAGTTCGTCTTGAGGGCGTTTCCAGTTCTCGCTGGAAAAGCAGTACAGGGTCAGATACTCAATCCCTTTATCGACGCAGAATTCCACCGCCTTTTGAACGGAATCGGCGCCGCGTTTATGCCCTTCGCTTCGAGCCAGACCGCGTTCGACAGCCCAGCGGCCGTTCCCGTCCATGATGATGGCCACGTGCCTTGGCGGCGCAATTGGAACGTTATTATCAGCAGGGGCGTTGTCAGCTGTGGAATTCATAATCTTTTATCTTGTTTAGGAACGCGACGCAAAACGGTCAGTCCTCTTGACGTCAAAATAAATAAAATGTATAATTATATTATATACATTTTAGAAGAATATGGAATGGGGGCGGAGACAATTAGCAATTGTCAATTAGCAATTAGCAATTTACGCAAGCACCGGCGAGGAGCCGCTCCCAGTCTGCGCTGCCGCGCGGAACGTATTATAGCCGCTCCCGTTGGTCGCTACCTATTCCCTATTCCCTATTTCCTACTCCCTACGCCCCAGCCATGGAACTACTATACGAATCCTTTGTTCCGATGTTGATTGTCGGATCCGTACTGCTGTTTTTCTTAATAGCGTTTTGGGTTGTCGCCCGGCAGACGTGGGCGCTGTATGCGTCGGCGGTTCCCATTTTGATAATTGCAGGCGGATTCGTTATCGACGAAATGGTCGAAACGAATCGGGAAGCGGTTTGGAAAACGATCAACGCCATTCAAGACACCCTGGTTGCCGGGAACGTCGAGGAAATTGAGAAGTATCTCACCTCAGACGCCAAATCTACGTTCAATCGGGTTAAATGGGCGTTTGACAATTTTGACATTCGACGCGTTGGCATATACGACATGGAAATGGAGTTTAACGATTTCACCTCCCCGCCAACGGCGACAATATCCTTTCAGGGCGTTGTGAAATACAGCGCCATAAAAGCAGAAAACAATTTCGGCGAAACGTACGTTGCCCGGTTCAACGTTGAACTGGAAAAAGACGGCGACGTCTGGCTGGTTACCCATCACGTCGAAACCGAAGGACTCAATCCGTTTAAGTAATGCAATCCCTACTCCCTATTCCCTACTCCCTATTCCCTACTCCCTATTCCCTACTCCCTATTCCTTGGACTTTTATGCGTTATCCATTTTTCACCTTATCGTTCTTCATCCTGACGTTTCTCAACGTTTCGATTTCCTTTGCTCAGGTGGACGCTCGACCTCCGTATTCAGGCGTGGACAGACGGGTCAAGCTCTATTCGACCCGTCAGCTTAACAGCCCGGAGTACACGATTTGCGTTATGAAGTCTACGCATACGGAGTTTATTGCCAACACAAAGTTCCCTCGCGCGAAAAAGGTTTACTTTGACGGCGGCGCCGCGATCGGCGTGATGAAAGTCCTCAATCGGGAAGCGGACGCGTTTCTCTTTGACAGCCCCACGCTGGACTACGTCGCATCGTACAATAAAGATATGGTTGTCCTCCCTCAAACCGTTGGAGACGGACACATCAGCATCGCCGCGCCCAAACGGAACGAAGCGCTCATCCAGCAAGTCAATCAGTTTATCGAACAGTACAAATCCAACGGAACGTATCAGGCGATGTACTACCGCTGGTTTATTAAAAGCGGGTCGGTTTTGCCGGAGATTCCCAAGCCCGCCGCCCCAACCAGAAAGGTCATCGTCGGGACGGAGGGAACGCAGGTTCCGTTCAACTTCATGAGCGCTCAGGGCGTTCCCATGCAGCGCGGCTGTTTAACCGGGTTCGACGTCGAGCTTATTCAACGCATGGCGCTGGCGTATAACTGGGACGTCGAATGGCGCATGTATACTTGGGACGATTTAATTTCCGTTACAAAAAACGGTCAGATTGACCTGATGATTTCGGAACTGGAAAACTCGCCGGAACGACAGGCTGTCATGGCGCTGTCGATTCCCTACGTGGATTCCCAGTTCGCGTTCCTGGTTCGCAAAGAAAAAGTCAGCCCCGACCTGCTCAAAGAAGTCGAATTAAGACGTCAGCGAATGAGCTTTGGCGCGGAACAACAAGACGCGACGAAATAATCAATCCGCACGGATTATTATATAGCATTGCAGGGCGCAGTTTGATTTGCCTATCAGGTTTGCGCACGTCGTTACGCTTTAGCCCGGGAACTGACGTTCCCGGCTCGCCTTTTTCATCACCCCCTTTCTTTCCTCGCCTCCAATGATAACCCTCAAACGACTCGTCAGCGCTTGCGTTTTGTTCTTAATCGTCCCTCTTTGCTTCTGTTACGGATTAACAACAGAGCTTTCTGGCGGTTTGACCGAGGTTAACGATCCAGAACGTTATTATACTCAGAGCGAAATTGAACGCTTTGAAGACATGTTCAAAACCGGAAGGATTAATTTGAACTTTCGTTCTTTGGATCATGGCAAAGTTCTTCATTACGCCGCTTTGAAAGGCGATCTCGACTGGGTTAAACGAATTGTGGAAATGGGCGCGGACGTCAACGAAGCAGACAATAACGGCAGGACGCCGCTGCTGTTCGCTGCGATTAGCAGAAATCTGGATGTAGTTGAGTATCTCGCCGAACAAGGCGCAGACGTCAACGTTAAAGACAATGACGAAAAGAACGCGCTCCATTTTGCTGCCGAAGTTGGTTCTTTGGATGTGGTCAGATGGCTGGTGGAAAAGGGGCTGGACGTCAACCAAAAATGCAAAGACATTCTTGAGGAAACGCCGTTGCTTTACGCCGCAGATAGCGGTTCTCGAGAACTGGTTCAATGGCTTATAGAACATGGCGCTGACGCTGAAATTAAAGATGATTGCGACCAGACGATTTTATGTCATGCCGTTACAAGCAATTCTTTAGAGTTAGTTCAGTATTTGTTTGAACAAGGAATTGGCTTTACGCCTGAATCGACATCGGCAATGTTGTATTACGCCGCTGGAGAAGACTCTCTGGAAATGCTTAAATTTCTGGTTGAACAAGGCGGCGATCTCAACGCAGAATCAGAGTTCCTTCATGGAATGTCGCCTTTGCATTTATCGTCATATCACGGCAATTTGGAACTGGTTCAATGGATGCTTGAACAGGGAGCCAACGTCAACGCAAAAGACATTAATGAATGGACGCCTTTATTTTATGCGTGTACGAAAGGTTCCCTGGAAACTGTTCAAAAGCTGGTTGAATGCGGAGCGGACGTCAATGCAAAGGATGTGGGCGGTTTAACGCCAATCTTTTTCGCATCCCAAAAAGGTAATTTGGAAATCGTTAAATGGCTGGTTGAGCATGGAGCAGACGTCCGCGCAAAAAGCGATGACGGAGTAACAGTAATGTTTTCCGCCGTTCTTAGCGGTTCGTTTGATCTGGTTCAATGGCTCATTGATCAAGGCGTTGACGTCAACGCCGAAGCGGATAACGGTTCTACTGCTCTAACGTTTCTCTGCGACAGAGACGCACCTTTAGACGCAGATAATCTGAAAATGGCTCAGTTTCTGGTTGAACATGGAGCAAACGCCAATCCGAATCTGGGTAAAAAACTGTGTCCCTATTGGTACGAACTGTGGAAAGAACAAAGCGTTTACCTGGCGTCTGTGAATTACCCGCTGATTTGTTACCTGATGTTTCACGACCCCGTTTTTATTTTCACCGTTTCTGTAATATGTTTGTCTGTTATACTCGTTTTGTTATACTTCGTTTTAATTAAAAGAACAAAGAAAAAAGAAAAAATCGAGACGATGTAAGGACGGGGAATGCGGCGGCTTGACGCCTCCTTAACCAACGCCCCGCACAAAACCTGGGAGTTTTCTGGGAGAATTCTGGGAATTGCTGGGAAGACGTAATCCATTCCCAGCCTATCCCAGCGCTCTCCTAGAAGTTCTCAGTTCTCTCCCAGTTCATACGACAAGGCGGCGCCTAAGGGC
>JAZUMX010000725.1:0-5204 GCA_045603865.1 Thermoguttaceae bacterium | reverse complement strand
GTTATATACAAGCGGGACTTTTTCAAAACTAGCAGTATAACTAACATCTTCAGTTACTTCTGTTAATTCTTTATCCCAACCTATAAATTTATATTCATAGCCTTCTTCAAGTTCTTCAGTATTTACTGGAACTTTATAAGTTTCTTCATCATAAAATATTCGTTTTATTTGCTGAATAGATACTCTACCCTGCTTGTAAACAAACAAAAGATTAAATAACCCCGCTAAAAGAATACTATATACCGGTACTATATTTGACAACTCTGCTAGCAGAATAAAGATTTGATTTCTATATTTGATCAATGATTTAACTGTCTTATTCTGAATTTGAACAGTACCAATTGTTGATTCGAGTAAAAAATAAGAATCTGGAGAGACTAAAATTTCGGATAAACTACATTTATTTTCGTTTTTTGATTTTTTTAACAATTCTCGTGTTAATTCTTCTGATAAAATAGATAAAGATGCATTATTAGCAGAATCTGCTATTTCTTGTAATAATTGTTCTAATTTAGAAAGTATCAGTCGAAAATTAATATACTGTTCTTTTTGTTCTTTTAATATGTCCCGTTCTATTTGTTCTTTGTATTTAAGGCTATATTCGTACATAGCATAACCTACTAGTATCGCACTGCCAAATAAAGAAAAAGCTGCGTCAATATGATTTAATAGAAATGCGATTACGACTAGACTACTTATTATAATAAATATAATAGCTTTGCCTAAATGCTTGTATATGCCTTTTTTCATAATATCTTCTCTTAAAATTTTATAAATTACTACTATTTTACCTATTCTCGCAAAAAGTCAACCCCCACCATGAGTAATATGTTTAACCGTCCTTGACACAATATATTTATTGCGCATTAATAATATGAATGTTTTAATTTTTAATGAGGTATATCATGACTTTAGAAGAAGACATTAGAAAACGGGTACAGCTCGGAGATTACAAGAAAGAACAACTGGATGTACTTAATTACGTCAAACAGGTTACAAAGAACGAGCCATACCCTATAACGATTACAGAGGAACAATTTGGAAACGTACCACCGATAATCTACGAAATTTTGGTGGAGAAGGGCTGTTTCGCTGATAGCAATAAATATCCGATACTCCCTCCTGGTTCTCACGGTCTGTCAGCAAAGGGTGAGGAATACCGTTTAGCTATTATAGAAGAATTGAATGAGCGTAAATAATACTGTTAAGTTCCTTCAAATTTAGTTAAAAGGAACTTAACATGAAATATGTTAGCGAATATATTAAAATGGTTAAGCCTTTTTCAGTATGATCAGGCTTTTAATGATTCTTTATAATATGGAGGTGTAAATAAAACTACTACTGTTCTTTTTTCTTTTTGAAGGTGTCATTAAACCGACAGAATAATACAGCAATGAAGAGAATAAATATACCCGCAATACCGTATAGAAGCGCTTCCCAAGAAAAAAATTTAAAGTCGTCTGGAAGCTTAAACGGAAGTTTATTCTGTCGTTTTAATACAATTATTGCATTATCTATTTCTTCAGTAACTTCTTTAGGATCTTTGCCATCCTTGAGGTCATTTTCACATTTCTTTAATAGTTTTTCCGCTTCTTCCCAAGTCAAGCTACCATTGTAAACGTCTTTATTAACCTTTTCAAAAATAGAGTTGTATATACGCTTATTTCTTTCTTCTCTCTGTTTCTGTTCTATTTGTTTCCATTCTTCTTCTGTTCTATTTTGAGTTTTTTCCCTAGCCTCTTGTAACTTTTGTTTAAACTTCTCAAGATTATTTAATGGTTTTTCAGTTTCTACATTTTCCGGTGCCGCCGCTGGTTCCGTTTCAACGGAGACATCCCCTAGTAGCAGAATATTTACAATTAAAAGTATATAAAGCATTAGGTACTCTTCCTTAAAAAAATAGACTAATTTTTACTTTTTAGTCTATTTTATACGGTATTGCTTATTTGTCAAGGGATAGAGATTTTACCGCGATCCGGACTCCGCATTTAACCATTTTAACCCCGGTACTTGACAAAATAGAAAAATCTGTTTTAATATATAGTCCTATGTAAAATTCAGAGGCGTCAGATAGAGGTCTTCTTCGGGACGAGGTCCGTCCTGCGTCGACCTTCTGGCTCCCGCTACAACAACCATATTAACATTTTGTAAGGATTTACCATGCCTATCAGTGAACGCAAAAAGGAAATCAAACGCCGTCGTCATCGCAAAGAAAAGCTCGCCCAGTACGAAGCCCGCCTGAAGAAAGGCGCCGATAAAAAGGCTATCGCCGATAAGATTCGTCAGCTTACCCCCGGAGCTGAAGTCGTTATCGAAAATATGGGTCTGTAATTTAAAGTTAGGAGTTAGGAATTAGGAGTGAGGAGTTGATGCAAGAGCATAGTAATTCCGCATTCCGAATTCCAAATTCCGAATTAATCTATGACCCGTCTTTACCGATTTGTCAGCGTCGGGACGATATCCGTTCCGCGATTGCCAACAATCAGATTGTAATTCTTTGTGGAGAGACGGGGTCAGGGAAATCTACGCAGATCCCTAAAATTCTATTGGAAATGGGATTGGCTCAGCGTGGGGTCATTGGTCATACTCAGCCGCGGCGCATTGCGGCTGTGAGCATCGCCCGACGCATTTCGGAAGAGTTGGCGGATTCTTATCGCGCTGCCGGACAGACGCTGCCGCCCAATCTGGTAGGATACAAAATCCGATTTAACGACCGGACGTCTGCGGACACGAAAATCAAGCTCATGACGGACGGGATTCTGCTGGCAGAGATTCAGCACGACCGACTTCTGAAAAAGTATTCCGTCTTGATAATCGACGAGGCGCACGAGCGGTCGCTCAACATCGATTTTCTGCTCGGATATATCAAACGGATTCTGCCCAAACGGCGGGATTTGAAGCTCATTATTACGTCGGCGACGATTAACGCAGAGAAGTTCGCGGAACATTTCGGGACGTACAGCAGCGTTACCGGATTCAAACCCGCTCCTATTATTTCCGTTTCCGGGAGAACGTATCCGGTGGAAATTCGATACTGTCCACCGGAGTTGGACGAGGACGATCCGGAATCGGAACAGAGCGACCGGAGCGCGAAAGAAGACGTCGACTGGCAGCGCGCTGCGGTCGAGGCGGTTTCTGACCTGTGCAGCGAAGGTTACGGCGACATCCTTGTTTTCATGCCGACGGAATACGATATTTTAGAGACGGCGAAACTGCTGCGAAGTCGGGAAGAGGAACTCCGCCGCCCGGAAATCCTGCCGCTTTACGCGCGTCTGACCGCGGAGGATCAGCAAAAAATATTTTTGCCGTCCAAGCGGCGAAAAATCGTTATCGCAACCAACGTCGCGGAATCGTCGATTACCGTGCCGGGGATTCGATACGTGGTCGACACCGGCACAGCCAGAATCAGCCGGTATTCCGCCAAGACGAAAACGCAGCGGCTGCCCATCGAGGCGATTTCTCAGGCGTCAGCCGACCAACGCGCCGGCCGCTGCGGGCGAGTCGGACCGGGCGTCTGCGTTCGGCTGTATTCGGAACAGGACTACCAGTCGCGTGACAAGTACACGACGCCGGAAATTCAGAGAACGAACCTGGCGACGGCGATTCTGCAAACGGTCGCCTTGAAGTTGGGCGATTTGGAACGGTTCCCGTTTATCGACCCGCCGAAGTCTGCCGCCATTCGCGACGGGTACAACACGCTTTTTGAATTGGGCGCGCTGGACGACAAACGTCACATTACGCCTTTGGGGCGAAAGCTGTCAGCCCTGCCGGTTGACGTCCGAATTGGGCGCATGATTCTGGCGGCGGAGGAAGAAGATTGTCTGGAAGACGTTTTGGTTATCGCTTCCGCGCTGGAACTGCAAGACCCGCGAGAACGTCCGATGGAAAAGGCGCAGGCGGCGGACGCGGCTCACGAAAAGTTCATCTGCCCCGAGTCCGATTTCCTGTCTCTGCTTAAACTCTGGAATTTCTATAACGACCTGCGAGACAAACTGTCGCGCTCTCAGCTGAGAAAAGCCTGTTACACAAATTTCCTGTCTGCTAACCGAATGAGGGAATGGGCGGACTTGTACAGACAGCTCAAAGAGCAGGTTTCGTCAAACTCCGACAAACAAAAGGCAAAAGCGAGCAAGACCGAGACTCAAACGACGGCGTCCGACGAGCTGACGGCAGAGCAGTCGTCCGCTATTCATCGCGCGATTTTAACCGGTCTGCTGTCCAATATCGCGTTCAAACAGCCGACGGGCGAGTACCTGACCTCGGGCGGGAAGTATTTCCTCTGGCCGGGCAGCGGTCTTCGAAATGCGGAATGCAGAATGCGGAATGCGGAATTACGCAAAGCGGATTCCAAAGATAATTCCGAATTCCGAATTCCGAATTCCGAATTAAATCGTGGGACGCCTCAATGGCTCGTCGCGGCGGAAATGGTCGAGACGTCCAAACGGTTTTTGCGCTGTGCAGCGAAAATCGATCCCGCATGGATTGAACCGATGGCGGCTCATCTGGTTAAACGATCTTACGTAGACCCGTACTGGTCGAAGGCGTCCGGGTCGGCGGTCGCGCTGGAAAACGTTTCGCTGTTCGGCTTGCCGATTGTCGTGAAGAGAAAAGTCCGTTACGGGAAAATCAATCCGGTCGAATCGCGTCAGCTTTTGATTCAGCGCGGGCTGGTCGAAGGCGACATCGACTGCAAGCTCAATTTCTATACACGCAACCGAGAATTGCAGGCGGAAATGGAGCGGCTTCAGGCGAAAATGCGCCGTCCGGATTTCCTCATTGGGGAATGGAAACGGTACGAGTTCTACGACGAGCGCATTCCCGCCGACGTCTACGATTTAACAACGCTCAAACAGTGGTGTTCCAACCCGAAAAACAACGCGTCGCTGGTTATGACGACAGAGTATTTCACCGCGCAGGAGCTCCCGTCCGGCGACCTGTCGAAGCTCTTTCCCGACACGTTTCAGGGAACGAAGCTCAACATCCCGCTGGAATACGCGTTTCATCCCGGCGAGGTGGACGACGGGATTTCCGTTCAGGTTCCGGTTCAGGCGGCTCATCAGCTGTTACAAAACGAGCTGGACTGGGGCGTGCCGGGTTTGCTGGAACAGAGAATTGTCGCGCTGATTAAATCGCTGCCGAAAAGCTATCGCCGGGCGCTGGCGCCCGCTCCGGACACCGCCGCGTGGGTTGCCAAAGAGCTGAAT
>JAZUMX010000724.1:0-2369 GCA_045603865.1 Thermoguttaceae bacterium | reverse complement strand
AGAACTCAAAGAGAAATACGACGTTGACATTAAAACGGACTATCTGGCAACCGTCCCGCTGGACGAGATGGAACGCCGAATTCTGGAATTCGTCGAAGACCGCTACCGTCCGGAAATGCGAAAGCTGGAACGCGCTCTGGTTCTGCAAATCGTAGACGCGTCCTGGAAGAAAAACCTCATGACGATGGATCACCTTCGTTCCAGCGTCGGACTTCGCGGATACGCTCAGGTTGACCCGAAAGTCGAGTACAAGCGAGAGGGTATGCGCGCCTTCGACGAAATGTGGAACGGCGTCGGCGACCAGGTTACCAGCGTCATTTACCGTATGGAACAGCAGGTTGACGACCGATTCCTCGGCTCCGTCTGGAAACGCCAAAAGCAGACCGCCGTTCACGAGCAGTCCGGCAACACCGCGTCCAGCATGGCGCAAGACTCGGACATTCAGCGTCAGCAGCAACAGGCGATTGACAACTCGCAAGTCAGCGAAAAGAAAGAGCCGATTCGCCGAACAGAAGCAAAAATCGGGAGGAACGATCCCTGTCCCTGCGGAAGCGGCAAAAAGTATAAAAAATGCTGCGGAAAAGACCTGTAATTTTAATTAGCAATTGTCAATTAGCAATTAGCAATTAAAAATGGAAAACAATCCTATTGTAGTAAAATCAAATGCGTTTGCTTTGAGAATTATTAAACTGTATCAATATCTGTGTGATACAAAGAGAGAATTTATTCTTTCAAAACAGATGTTAAGAAGTGGAACAAGCATCGGCGCAAATGTTAGAGAAGCAATCTGTGGACAGAGCAGACCTGACTTTTATGCTAAGTTATACATTGCATTAAAAGAAACCTCTGAAACAGAATATTGGCTTGAACTCTTGCATGAAAGCGGATTCATTAACGACACTGATTTTGATAGCATTTATTCCGACTGTAAAGAAATCGTTAGAATTTTGACATCAATAACTAAAACTCAAAAAAGCAATGAATGAAGTTCGCTTTGCGTAATTGCTAATTGCTAATTTTTTTAATTACTGCCATGAAACACTTACTATCAATTATCCTTATTGCGTTATCGTCAACGGTTATCGCCGCCGATTATCCGACGGCAAAGACAGAAACCGTTTGCAATCTTGCTTCGTCCAAACAATATCCTCGTCACAGCGAGGGCGACTTCGTCAAACTCAACGACGGGCGGATTATGTTTGTCTATTCCCGTTACAACGGCGCTTCCAACCACGACGACGCGCCCGCCAATCTGGTGGCGATTTACTCGTCCGACAACGGAAAAACCTGGTCGGAGCCGGAAACGATTGTTACTCGTCCGGAAGGGTCGCTTAACGTCATGTCGGTTTCGACGCTTCGACTCAAAGACGGGCGTCTGGCGTTGTTTTATCTGGATAAGTACACTCGCCAGGATTGCCGTCCGTGCATTCGCTATTCCAGCGACGAAGGCAAGACGTGGTCCGAACCGACGTACTGCATTACGGATCAGGTCGGCTATTACGTCATCAACAATTCGCGCATTTTACAGCTTAAGGATGGGACTCTGTTCATTCCGGTTGCGCTGCATAACCTGTCAACGGAAAAGTTTCAAAGGAACGCCAAAATGTTCTGTTACATCTCCAAAGACGCCGGCAAAACGTGGGTCAGATCCGGAGAAGCCGTCAACCCGGATCCCCAAAAAATCGCTTTTCAGGAACCCGGTTTGATTGAACTTTCCGACGGACGGATATTAATGTACATTCGTTCAGACGCCGGCTGCCAGTATGCGTCGTATTCGTCTGACGGCGGCATGACCTGGACGAAAGCGGAAAAAACTCCCTTTGTCTCGCCTCTGGCGCCCATGACGATGCAGCATATCCCCGGTTCAAACAACCTCCTTGCCGTCTGGACGGAAGACAAAGCAGAACGCAACCCGCTGGTAATTGCCGTTGTCAACGAAAAGCTGGAATTTATCAGCAAACAGATTTTAGACAAGTCCGAGCCAAACCCCATGCGCTGGTACTGCTATTCAGCCATCTTGCCGCTGGACAACAACCGATTCCTGATTTCCTACTGCGCCGGGTTAAGAATGAACTGGGGGTTGGACACAACCAAAATCGTCATCGTCGAAATGCCAGAATGACGAACAATATTTAACGTGATTTCAGATGATTTGTTGTCATGAATTTCAACCCGGATAAATTTTTTGACGAGTATAAAGAAATTCAAAAGGAGATGTTTTTCAGCTCTTACGAAGAGGGAAAACTTCGGATAACAACAATTCAAAAAGAGTTATTAAGCGTGAATTTTAAGGGCGTTTTAAGACGTCCTGAAATTCGCGCTTATTTGTTTTTACTGGAAAATTCTTTGCTGGAAATAGCGATTTATCA
>JAZUMX010000723.1:0-2000 GCA_045603865.1 Thermoguttaceae bacterium | reverse complement strand
TCTTCCTAAGCCCGCTTGGCCTCCGACTTCGGAGAAGCCGGTGTTAGACGACGTAACAGTCGCCTTGCCCAGTCCGGTTTTGAGAAGACCGCCCGAGCCGGTAAGCGCATCGGCGAACGTCTCCGTAAGACCTTCTGAAACGTTCAGTTCCAAAACGCCTGCGTTGAGAGCAATCGCACCGGTTCCCTGAACGCCCGCGTCTTTGAGTTGAACGGCGCCGCCGTTGACGGTCAGCTGAGTTGACAGCCTGCCGTTGAGAACGAGCGTTCCCGCGCCCTCTTTGATATAGCCCTTCGTATTGCCGCCAGAGCTGTCATTACTCAACGTTCCAGCAACAGTAACAGTTCGATTCGCTCCCGGCTGGAAGATAATCTCGTTCTTGTTTTTGTTGACAAGGTTGACGTTGATTGTCTGAACGGTTGGAGCGCTTTCATCAGCAGCGGTTGCGTCGCCAATGCGTAAATACGTTTTCATGTTATTGTCAGCGGCGGAATCGTGCGCCAGCTGAATTCTGCCTAAAGAGCCGCCGGACGACAACACGTCTCCTAAAACGGTAATTGTAGCGGTGTCGGACGCATTGCGGGTTTGTCGGAATTCCATGATATGACCGTTCGTCTCAATATCACCGACAAGCTGAGCGTTATCAACCCTGGAGTAAACGCCAATCATGGAGTTGGCGCCGAGGGTAATTTTGCCTGTTACCGAGACCGGTTCATGCAATTCATGGAATACCAACCCGCCTGCGTTGGCTGACTGAATCTTTTTACCATATCCGGTAAGCGAAATATCAGAGGCAATTTCAACGCCGGTTGTATTAAAAATCGAAAACTGCGCGCCGTTGTCAATTACCAGTTTGACGTTTTCCGATAATGGTTTTGAATAATACCCTCTGGCGGTATTGGTTACGTTAATCGTTCCTGTAAAGGAATCTGAAATCCCGTATAACGCCGTTTCATTAGCAGAACTGCTTTGATCAGCGGCAATTTTGAGCGTTCCGCTGCCGGTAATAGAGTTTTGAACAAACATTTCAGACGCGGACAGCTTGAGCGACGAGCCGGAGTTGAGAATAACGCTTGACGCGTTTTTCATCGCGTTGGCGCCGGTGAGGTTGACGCTGGAATTTTGAGCCACGTTTAACGTTCCGGTAAAAGCGTTGTTGGCGCTGGAAATGATGAGGTTGTCGTTATTCGCGTTCTGAACGAGAGTGATTTCGCCGGCGCCGGAAATCGCGCTTTGAACGTTAATCATTCGATCGGTTTTGCCGCCGAACTGAAAAACAACTGTCCCGTTGACTGCCATCGAGCCTTTGAGGTTGATTGTTCCAGTATTCATCGCCTGATTAATCAGCGAGTTTCCCAACTGCAAGTTGTTAACGGTAAAGTTCCAGGCCTTCAACCCGATTTGCCCTTGAGCGGAACTAAAGGCTCCGTCTGTATTGTAGCCCATCCAAAGCGTGTTGCCGGCGGGGAACGTATCGCTGCTGTTACTGGTATTTAGATCTTTCGTTCGGAAAACGATATTGCTTCCCGTAATTCCCTGACCAACATAATAGTCGTTGGCGGTTGACGTTGTGGGAACTGCGCCAGACCAGTATGCCGAATCCGCCCAGGACTTTCCGCCCGGCATGGACTGCGTCTGATAAATGGCGTCTGCAAAAACGTTCGACGTCAAACTCAGCACAGCAACGAACGCAGTAAACAGAACAACCCTGCCGCGGAGTATCGCGCGGGAAAGGGACTGAATATAAGTCTTTCGAGTATTAGCCATTTGAGGATAAAACTGGATAACGGTTATTTACACGTCTTTTTGCGCCGGGACGACCCGGAACTGCAAAACGAGAAATTATACTTCTACATATATAATTATACACTGGATTTTAGAATAATCAAGCAATAAATGAAAATAATACGGGGAATTGTTTAGATTTATGATAAGATAGACAAAATAAAAGACCTCTCGTCCCATTTGGCGGCAAAAGGTCTAATTGCTAATTGCTAATT
>JAZUMX010000722.1:0-12355 GCA_045603865.1 Thermoguttaceae bacterium | reverse complement strand
GTTGGAGGTCTGTCCGGCGCGTTCATCCCCGTCAGCGAAGACTCTACTCTGGCAGACGCCGTCGGACAGGGACATCTGGTTTTGGAAAAGCTCGAAGCCATGACCGCCGTCTGTTCGGTTGGTTTGGACATGGTTCTCATTCCCGGCGACACCGCCCCGGAAACCATCTCTGCAATTATCGCTGACGAAATGGCGATTGGCGTTATCAATAACAAAACGACAGCCGCCCGACTCATTCCCGTTCCCGGCGCGAAAGCCGGCGACGTTATCGACTTCGGCGGTCTGTTCGGCAGCGCCCCGGTCTTGGACGTCCGCAATAACGAAGGCTCAAACGCCTTTATCAACCATGCCGGACGCATCCCCGCCCCGCTGCAGTCCTTGGGGAACTGATTTTAATTCGGAAAGCGTTAGTTATTCTCATATTCTCAATAATTAACGCTTCTCCACTCAGTTGCTTAACGTTATTTACTATAATACGAAATAATTCCGAATCCATCTTATCCTTTGAGTCATTCTTGATCTATTGTGGAAAATCTGGAAAAACTGATAAGCGAATTGCGACTTCTTCCCAAAGAAACGCCATGGGTAGAATTTAAAATTAACAGTTTAACAGACCCAAAAGAAATCGGAGAATATATTTGCGCTCTTGGCAATTCAGCAACTCTGTACGATAAAAATTACGCCTATTTACTTTGGGGAATCCATGATCAAACGCATGAAATCGTTGGAACTGATTTCGATTTTTACAAAAAGAAAATCGGTAACGACGATTTAATTCCATGGTTAACTCAACGTCTTTCCAAAAACTTCAGTTTTGAATTTGACGAGATTGTCATAAACAACAAAAAGGTTGTTGTCTTGAGAATCGAAAGAGCGATGTATCATACAATTCGTTTTATGAATAACGAATACATCCGCATTGAAACTCAAAAACGCAGTTTAAAAGATCTGCCACAAATCGAATTAAAATTATGGGATAAACTCCGATCCTTTAATTTTGAATCGTTTCTTGCAAAAGAATCTCTTTCACAAGAAAATGTCATAGCGTTGTTAGATTGTCAAAAGTATTTTGATTTAAAAAATATCCCCTTTCCCTCTGAAACTCGTTCAATATTATATTATTTTATTGAAGATAAGATTATTGTTCGTCAAGACGATGGTTTGTATTCTATAACCAATTTAGGCGCTTTGTTGTTAGCTAAAAAACTTTCTGATTTTCCAAGTCTTTCGCGGAAAGCCATTCGACTTGTTGCTTATTCCCAAAAAGATAGAAATAGCTCAACAAGAGATTACATTGAACAAAAAGGATATGCTTCGGGATTTGAAGGGTTAATAGATACTATTAAAATTACGACTTCTTCCGAGATCGTTCAAGGCGCTTTAAGAACAAATGTTAATCTGTATCCAGAAATAATGATCCGCGAAACTGTAGCAAATGCTTTAATTCATCAAGATTTATCAATTTCAGGTTCGGGTCCTCTTATAGAAGTTTTTCCTAATAGAATTGAAATAACAAATCCGGGAGCTCCGCTAATCGATACTAAGCGTTTTATTGACAATCCTCCACGTTCAAGAAATGAACAATTAGCTTCGCTAATGAGACAATTTCATATTTGTGAAGAACTTGGTTCAGGATGGGACAAAATAGCGATCGAATGTGAACTAAAGAATTTGCCAGCTCCGACAATAAATGTTTATGATGAAAATACAAAAGTAACCCTACATTCTTATATTCCATATTTTAACCTAACGATGGATGAACGGATTGATGCTTGTTATATGCACGCCTGTATCAAATGGTTAAACCATGAGTCGATATCTAATTCTTCTTTAAGGAGAAGATTTCAACTCGACGACGCTTATTCATCGAACATTTCAAAGATTATTAAAGCAGCAGTTAAAAACAACTTTATTAAACCAGTTGATCCTAAAACGACACCTAGAAACATGAGATATTATCCATTTTGGGGATAATCGAAAGACGTTTTTAACTTTCCTTAACTTTCTTTTTGACATGTTTTGCTGTTTTTATGTGTTGTTTATAGATGATATAACCATATAGAAATACAGTAGTTATAAAAACAACTTTATTTGTTTTCGTTCAAAAACGCCTATTTTTAACTTTCCTTAACTTTAATTTTATCAAACGTTTCTGTTATAAACACCATGTTGTCTACAAGGTAAATCCGTCTAATACTATATATGCCTTCTCCGCTCTCCCTTGCATTTTTCTCAAATTAATATAGAATACCGCTCAATTAATATGGTTTTTTCGTCTTTGACCGTTGCGTAGCGGCGGACGAATAAACATTTGACGTTTTTTACTCCACAAATATAAGGAGATTCAAACGATGTTTAACGTAACAGCTGTTGTTGGCGCGACCGGCGCCGTCGGTACTTTGATTCGTGAAATCATGGAAACCCGGAACTTCCCGACTAAAAAGGTCAAGTTCATTGCTTCTAAACGTTCAGCTGGCACGATTCTTAAATATAAAGGCGAAGACGTTGTCGTAGAAGAAATGCTTCCCGAAGCGTTCGAGGGCGTTGATTTGGTTATCGGTTCCACGCCGGATGAAGTCGCAGCGGTTTTCGTGCCGTGGGCAAGAGAAAAAGGCTGCCTCGTCGTTGACGAATCCGCGTACTACCGCATGCACGACGACGTCCCGCTGGTCATTCCGGAAGTCAACCCGGACGCTGTCGACAACCACAAGGGAATCGTCTCCAGCCCCAACTGCTCAACGACCCAGATGGTCATGGCTCTCAAGGCTCTGTACAACTACAGCAAGATTCGCCGCGTTATCGTTACGACGTTCCAGGCGACTTCCGGCGCAGGCGTTGCCGGCAACCGCGACCTGAAAAACGGTTCCGCCGCCGCTCTTCGCGGAGAAGAATACAAGTACGAAACCTTTGCTCATCCGATTGCGTTCAACTGCATGCCGCAAATCGGTTCGCCCAAGCACCCGGATCGCTTCCCCGGATACACGTCTGAAGAAGTCAAGATGATTCTGGAAACCTGGAAGATCATGGGCGACAACTCCTTCGGCGTCTGCCCGACGTGCGTTCGCGTTCCGGTTGAAAACTGCCATTCCGAAAGCATTTCCGTCGAAACGGAACAGGAAATCACGGTCGAAAAGGCGCGCGAGCTGTTTGCTGCGTTCCCCGGCATTATCGTCATGGACGACCTTGACAACAAAGTTTATCCGATGCCGTACCTCTGCACCGGCAAAGACGAAACGTTCATCGGCCGCATTCGCAAAGACCCCAGCGCTCCAAATACACTTACCTTCTGGTGCGTCAGCGACAACCTCCGCAAAGGCGCCGCGACCAACGCCGTTCAGATTGGCGAACTGCTGGCGAAGAAATTCTCCAAATAACGCTTTAATCCCGCGTTGCGGAAAAAGCCTATAACATAACAGATTACAGGGAACGGAAGCTCATTCCGCTCCCTGTTTTTCGTAGAATTCTTTGAGAATCGAGAACCATTCCTCCCGGCTTCGGACTGTTACAAATCGGGCGACCAGTTCGTCTTTTCTCGGATGCGTCAAAGCGTGCTTGATCCCAAACTTGCGAATTATCGAACACGTTCTTCTTTCGCCGTATAAATCGACGCACCGGTTAAAATGCTCTGCCAGGACAGCCGCCTGTTCTTCCAAGCCAGGAGGCGCTAAGGCGGGAAGCCCCATCGCCAGGGCGTTAAACGCAGGGAATATCCACGGATTCCCAATCGCGCCGCGGGCAATGCAGACGCCGTTGACGCCGGTTTCGAGAATTCTGTCCAAGCACGTCTGGGCGGAAAACAGATCTCCGCAGCCCAAAATGACCAGCGACGGGAACTCGGATTTAACTCGTTTGAGAAACGACCAGTCCGCCTCGCCGGTATAGCGCTGTAACACCGTTCGACCGTGAATGGCAACCGCGTCGACGCCGATTGCAATCGCGCCGTTGAGCAGTTTATAGAAGTTGTCTTCGCTTTGAGCGGAATCGTCGTATCCTTTGCGAAGTTTAATCGTCAACGGGATGCCGTCCGGCAGAGCGTCGCGCGTTCGCGCCGTCATTTCCAGAGCCGTTTCCGGTTCAGACAAAAGAAAACCGCCGCGCTTTCTTCCCAATACTTTTTTTACCGGACAGGCAAAGTTCAGATCAATCCAGTCGAATCCGCTTTTGACTAACCGCAGCGCCGCCGGGGGGAAGTCCTCGGGGAAAGCTCCCATGATTTGCGCCCCGCAGGGGTGGTCAGAGAATTCTAACCCCATGCGTTGATTGACTTTAACGCTCTTTTTGACCGTTAAGACAAACTGATCCAACATGACCTCCGCCACAGTCGCCGCCGCGCCGATAATAGACGTTTTCCATTGAGAGGGCAGGGCAGAGTATTCCGGGAAATCGGCAACGGATTCATGAAGATTTTGTGTGACATGACGCTGCGGTCTGTCACTGTACCCGCTTAAGGGAGCTTGAATTGCCGGGAATCCAATATAGACGTTCCCGATTGACAGCGGTTTGAGTCCCTCAATCAGCGGCAGATTCGATGAAGAAGTCATAATAACAAGTAAACGTGGAATAACGCCAGCTGCGGATTAAACAACCTCCGTCTATTCCACGTTTGAGAAACTACTCCGCCTGTTCCGATTGATCTGAAGACGAGTCTTCAACGCCTTTGTTAATCGTCTCGCCAGCGTTAAAGCGTTCGACCTGTTTGTCGAGCTTTTTCTGAATGCGTCGGCGTTCGTTTTCATCCAGGCGGTCAACGAAGCAATATCCGTCCAGATGGTCGTTTTCATGCTGAACGCAGCGCGCCGCCAGCCCTTCAAAGGTGGCGGTGAACATTTCGCCTTTGATATTAAAAGCGCGAACTGTAACCCGTTCCGGACGAACGACTTTGGCGAAAATCCCGGGGAAGCTCAGACACCCTTCTTCGCCGCTGACCAGTTTCCCGCCGCGACGAAGAATAATTGGGTTGATGAAAACCATTTCTTTGTCTTTCTTTTCCGGATCGCCAGTATAGTTCATCACAAAAACTCGATAAGGCAGTTCAACCTGCGGACCAGCCAAACCAATGCCGTTGGTAGCGTACATCAGTTTGAACATGTTTTCAATCTGCTGACGCAGAATGCTATCAATGCGAAGAACCGGATTTGCGGTCATCTTCAGTGACGGATGCGGATAAAGTACAACGTCCATAGTAAATTCCTTGAAAAATAATTATCGTTTTTAAGATACTATATATTATATCAAAGATGCATTTTTTCGCAAGGGACGGTAAAAGAGGCAATTGGCAGCAGTGAACAGGCAATAGAAAAAAGTTCGTTGAGACGTTTCGGAGTATTCGTCGCTCAAAACGTCTATTTTCTTAAAGTTTCTATATGTTTATTGCTGTTAATTATTAATTTTTTTAATTATTTTTAAGAAAATTTCGACCAAAAGCCCTTTATCTTTCGTATAAAATCTGTATAATAGAATTAAACGTTACCATTAACCCTTAGATTTTATTTCAGGAGAAACAAATGAAAAATTCATTCACCATTAAAATGTCAGTGTTCACGTTAGCAGCATTCCTGCTGACGTCAACATTGACTGTTGCGCAGCCTGGTCCGAGAGGCGGCGGTCATCCCGGACCTGCTCCGAGAAGCGGGGGCGGTGGATTCCACGGCGGTCCCAGCGGTCCCCGAATGACGCCTCCGCCGTCGCGACCTCATATCAGCGCTCCAGCGCCTAAAGCTGCGCCGAGCAGACCAGATTTCCGCGCTCAAGCGCCGAAACCTCATCCTGGTCCCAGCGCTCGTCCTATGCCAAGTCGCGCACCAGCGCCCATCGTTCGCCCGACAGCTAACCGTGGTCCAGCAGCTCCGCCCAGCGTTCGTCCAGCGCCCAGCCGTCCAGCTCCACCCAGCGTTCGGCCAGCTCCCAGCCGTCCGGCTCCGCCCAGCGTTCGAACGACAGCGGGACCGAAACCGGTTTCTGCCCCGCCGCGTCATGTAGCGCCAGCTCCTAAACCAGCTCCTGGGCCGTCTCGTCATGTAACGCCAGCTCCGAAACCAATGCCTGGACCGTCCCATCATGTAACGCCGGGTCCGAAGCCGATGCCTGGACCGTCCCATCATGTAACACCGGGGCCGAAACCAATGCCTGGACCGTCTCATCATCCAACACCGGGACCAAAACCTGGACCGGGTTATCACCCTGGACCAAAACCTGGACCGGGACCTCATCACATTCCATCAGGTCCGCGACCAAGCTGGCAAACCAGACCGCACGATCATTTTGATCGTATTTATCGCGATGTTCACCACGCATTCCGTGGACCTCACGTTCCGCCTCCACCGCCTGCTCCGCGACCATATTGGAACAATTGGGGCGTTTCCGTAGCTCTTGGTTGGACAAATTTTGCCATCTCTACCGGAGCCTTTACATTTGGCTGGTGGGATAACATGTACTACCGCGCTCCGTGGTGGAACTATTACTACTATCGTTCCGCTTACCCGGTTTATTACTGGTGGGATTGCCCAACGTGGACTCGCGTTTGCCGATTCTATCCTTCATACGGATGGACTAACGGGTATTACTACGATTACGGTCAGAACGTTATCATAGGCGCCGACTCCTACGTTTACATCAACGGTCAAAGAGTAACAACTCAGTATGAATACGCTCAATCCGCAGCTGAATTGGCGTCGTATAATATGCCGTCTGCAACCGTTAATCAGAACAACCTCCAGTGGCTGCCGTTGGGAACGTTTGCGCTGTCAACCTCGCCAACCAATCCTCAAGTTTCAACCAAAGCGGCTATTCAGCTTGCAGCAACCAACGACGGTTTGATCAGCGGTTCGTTCTATAATCGAGACACCAATCAGGCGTTCCCGATTCAAGGTCGAGTCGATCCGCAAACTCAGCGCGTTGCGTTCTACGTTATCGGCGCTGAAAACACCGTTTTTGAAACCGGTATGTACAACCTGACTCAGGCGCAAACGCCGGTCATGATTCACAAGAACGGCGGCAGAACAACTCAAAATGCCTTGCTGGTTCGTTTGAATCCGCCGCAAACCGCAGCAACGACTACAACGGTTCCGTACGTTCAGAATAGCGTTCCTTACACTCAAGAAACGGTTCCTTACGTTCAGAGCGTTGACGAAGCCTTGCCAATCATTGACGAAACCGAAGCAGAATCGGTTGTTCACAGCATTTTAGATTAGTTAATCATTGTCGCAGCGCAGAATAAACGTCTGAAGATTCGTCAAGTTTCTTCAGACGTTTTCTGCGTTAGCGGCTTTTTTGTTTTTGAATAGTGTTTTTTACCCTGTTTTTTTATTTCACCCATTCCCATGAAACACATTTTATTATCTCTCGCTTTGACTGCAGTTTTAGGCGTTTACGCATTTGCTGACGCGGACGTTCCGCCAGTAGTTGGACATCGCGGCAATTCTTCCGTTGCTCCGGAAAATACGCTTTCGGCGTATCGTTCCTGCATCGAAACTGGCGCGCAAGGCGCAGAATGCGACATTTATCGCACCACTGACGGCAAACTGGTTTTGGATCACGACGGCGCCTTAAAGAGAACCGTTCGCGACGCCAATGGCAATCCCGCTGCCGGTCGAATTACCGATTACTCGCTGGCTGAACTTCGAACCATGGACTTCGGCGTCTGGAAGGGCGAACAGTTCAAGGGCGAAAAAGTCGCCACCCTGGAAGAATACCTCGACCTGTTAAAAGGCACGACTTGCGCTCCGGTTGTCGAACTGAAACAGGTTGGTCTGGAAGCCGACACGATTGCCGCCATTCGTGAAAGAGGAATGGAAAAGGAAACGACGATCATCGCCTTCAATGCAGACGCTATTAAAGAATGCCGTCGATTGGCTCCGGAAATCAAAGCCGCCTGGCTGTGCACCAGAGGCAAAAAAGAAACGAATGACGAATACGCCAACCGCATTCTCGCCCAGCTGAAGGAAATCAACACGACCTACGTTGACCTGGAGCACTCTGCCGCGACGCCGGAATTCGTCAAAAAGCTTCACGACAACGGCATTACCGTTATGGTTTGGACGGCTGACAATCCCGACAGAATCAAGGCGTTGTTTGACATGGGCGTCGATTCCGTTACAACCAACGTTCCAGCAACGGCTCTGGAGATTTGGAAAAAGTAACAATCTATCGGTAAGTACTTACTTATTGGCTTAAACAGTTAAAGGGAGGCAGTGGTTAAGAATTCACGTTCTTGTCTATTGCCTCCTTTTGCTTTTAAGCGCAAAACCGCTCGTGTTAATGCGTTGATGCATGCACTTCCCGGAAGCGTTGATTTTATCCTTTTTTACTTTATTTGTTTCCTCCTAAAATATGGATCTTGAATATCTGTTATTTCTTCAAAAGATTAGACTGTCAGCGCCCGATATAGTCGTTCAGTTTTTTGAACTCATCTCGGGTTTGGGATTCGTGCTGTTTATTCCGATACTCTGTTACGTTTACTTGTGCGGTAAAAAAGAAGACGCAACCCTGGCTATTTGGTCTGTGGGCTTCGCTTTGCTTTTTAACGGGTTGCTTAAACAGATCTTTTGCATTTATCGCCCATGGATTCGCGATCCTCGCATTATCCCCCCTGAAAACGCTCTGGCTGGGGCTACAGGATACTCCTTTCCAAGCGGACACTCAACAAACGCTGCAGCGTATTTAGGCGCGTTAGCATGGCAAAATCGCAGACGGATTGTTTTAGCCTCTTTTCTGTTTGTTCTAATTCTTCTGGTTTGCTTTTCGCGAAACTTTTTGGGCGTTCATACGCCTCAAGACGTCGTTGTCGGATTTACCTGCGGCATGTTAAGCATTCCGCTGGCGTGGTTTGTTTTGAAATGGGAGAAAAACGGAAAGAACAGAGATTTTGTAATTCTCGGAATCAGCATTCTTATCGTTGCCGTATATTTAGCCTACATAACATTCAAAAGCTATCACGACGCTGAAGGAAAACTGTTGGTTGATCCTCAAAAAATGGCGTTGGACAGTTGGAGTAACGGCGGGTTGTTTATCGGCGTTGTTTTGGGTTGGCTTCTGGAAAAACGGTTTGTGAAATTCCAGACTCCCGCCAGCGCTTTAATTGGTTTGTGTCGATTTATCGTTGGTTTTGGAGGCGTTCTCGGTTTGAAACATTGCAAAGGTTTCTTCTGTACGCTTTTTACCGACCCTTGGGGGTGTTTTGTAACAAGGTTTGTAACCATAATCTTCCTGATTTTCATATTCCCGGCTATTTTTACCGCAATTGAAAATGGTTTTATAAAGAAGAAAGAGGCTGTTGACGAACAACCTCAAGATTAAGTTTTCAGAAAGCGGTTGTTTACGGTTTAGCTGACGCTGGATAAAACAAAGCGTTACTTTTTCCAAAGCAGTTCCGTAAAAGCGAGCTTTACTTTTTCCCAACGGGACAGATGAACGCCTCGCGCCAGGACAAGGTCTGGACAATTCCTGACCTTTTGTAATATCGTCTCATAAACGCGGCGAATAAGGCGGTTCGACTTCTGCCCGCGAGGGGAAAGATACTCGTTAAGCAGTCGGCTGGACAAGTAGTTCCCTTCCGCCATGGCGACCAGATCCATAATCATGTCTGTCGCCTCGCCTTCTTTGAAACTGCATTTCTGAACATGATCAATAAACAGCGCCGGGTTCCAGGCATATTGGCGCAAAATGTTACAGGGAATATAAACCCTGCCGCGAAGAGCGTCCTCTTTAATGTCGCGAAGAATATTGGTCAGCTGAACGGCAAACGCCTGCTGTTCGATCCAGCCTTCGATTCTGCCCCAGGCATGTTCAACGGAAATGTCGCCCTGTTTTAATCCCCAGATTTTAACGCACGCAAGCCCAACCGTGCCAGCAACGCAATGACAATACCATTTTAGTTCGTTGACGTCTTTCAAAGGGCGAAAATCCGAATCGAACAGCATCCCCTCAATTACGTCTGTTACACATGACTGCGGAATAGCAAATCGCTCAACGGCGTCTGCAAACGCTGGAACAAAATTGAACAGCGCGCTATCGTTATACGCTGGCGTAAAATTCTCTCGAGTTTCCAAAATCTGTTGACGTATTTCCTCAAGACGATTTTTCTTCTCTTGAGGGTTTAACGCTGCGTCGTCGGCAATGTCGTCAATCGTTCTCATAAACGCATACAAAGCCTCCATTGCCGTTTGCGACTCTGTTGGAAGAATCGAAATAGCGCGTCCAAAAGAACTCCTGGAATTCTTAACGACCAGGCGGCAGTATTGCTGAGACTGACTAAGCGAAATCATGGCTTGGGAGAAAACTGTAATATTATTTTCTTTTCCGGAGAAAGAACAAAAACCCGACCTTCAAACGAAGCGACAAACGGTTTTTCAGTCTGCGACCAAAAAAATGTGCGATCGCCGGCAACGGCGCTTTCAAACGTCCCGTCCGGACGAAACTTTTTGACGTATGGATAGTCTTGTTCTGCAACGATAAACGAACCGTCCGGTTCAACGACAAAATGCGTCGGGGCGCGCTGCCCTTGAAAGCTGTCCAGGGTTTCGCCGCGCTGTCCCCAAATGCGGGAAACGCCGCACTGACCATCCGGCTGAATAGGAACAAGTCTGGCGTTGTCCGGATCGGCAATCCAAACAGTATAGTCGGAATTTGAACCGTCAGAATGGATATCGATATTCAAATTCTTTCCGCACGACGGATTCAGCGCTGACAGCTTGACGGTTTGAATCAGTTCGCCGGATTTCTGGTCGTAAACGCGAAGCTCGCCTGCGCCGGAATCTGCAACAAAGAGCTTTCCGCCAAAAAAGCGTATGGAATCCAAACGCGATTCCGCCGTAAAGCCGTCTGTAAACTTTTTTGCCAAGTCTTTTAAGACGTCTTCCTTTGGTTCTGGCAGCGACGCGGGGACTGTCCATTGATATACGCCTGTATTGGTTCCCAAATATACGGTAAGAGAATCAACAGGAATATCCGGCGCCCAGTCAGCCGATGTAACAGTTCCAATTGTCGCGCTGTCAATTTGTTGAGGCATTTCCGCCTCTAAAATAATCGGAGCGCCTAAACCGATAAAATGAAGTTTTTTATCCAGAATAAAAAACAGACTTCCCGACGGGTCAAGAGAAAAATCAAGCGGCGCTTCCAACGCAGGCGTTGACATAAACGTCTCAAACTGATAGCCAAACTTCTCCTCTGGCGGTTCCGGACGCATAATATATTTAGGAACGGCTGGCGTCGGGGGAGCTTGTTCAAAAATCGCTTTAAAAACGCCATAAGCGATAATTCCAATTCCCAAACCGGCAAGTAGAAACCAGAGCGAATAAAGAGTGGTCTTATTCATGTTGGACTGAAAAGATTCAGCGCATAGAACCAAAGAAAAGCTCTTTAATTCTATGCGCTAAACGTTATAAATCAAAAGTTAAGCTTACGGCAATTCCTTGATGCGGATGTTGCGGAATTCGACGTAATGTCCGTGTCCGAGGAATCCAATAGCGCCCTTTTCGTTGTGAAGACCGGGGTGCTGACGATGGTCCATCGTGTCGCCGTCGCCTTTGAATTCAGCGATGTCGGCGTCAACGATAACTTTGCCGTTGACCGTAACCTTGATCTTGGTTCCGTTAACGCTGATTTCTTCCGTGTTCCATTCTCCAACCGGTTTCTGGCAATCGCGATCAGCCGGGACGATGCCGTAGATGGAGCCGTGATACTGATACGGCTGCAAGTGACGATAGGCGCTGCCGGAGTTGTCCAGAACCTGGATTTCCATGCCGTAATAAGCGGCGTCTTTACCGCGTTCGCAGCGAATGCCAACGCCGTTGTTGGCGTTTTCCGTCAGTTTGAATTCGAAACGATAAATGAAGTTTTTGTAGTCTTTGGCGAGGTAAACGTTTCCGCCGGGTTTGCAAACCATAACGCCGTCTTGAGCGAAGTAGCCTTTTGTATCTCCGACCCAGCCGTCCATGGTTTTACCATCAAAACAGCTGACAAATCCGTCTGCTTTTTCCTCGTCAGAAACCGTCTGGCAAAACGCCGTACACGGAATCGACAAAGCAACTGCCAACAAGGCAATAATAAAATGTTTCATGATTAGACTCTTTCTTTAAAAAATACACGATTAGTCCCCCCTGCAACGATACAGCGCTTGGACTTTTATATATATTCTAATCAAAATGCAAACGAAAAAAAAGGGGGGGGGAGAGAAAAAACCATAAAAAAAGCCCTTGGGAATTTCTTCTCAAGGGCTTTTAATATACATAAGGCGGAACGTTCGTTGCACTGTAAGCAAGTCGTCTCCAATTCATCTTTTCTAAGTTCCTTAGAAAGGAGGTGATCCAGCTGCAGGTTCCCCTACAGCTACCTTGTTACGACTTAGTCCCAATCACAG
>JAZUMX010000721.1:0-3299 GCA_045603865.1 Thermoguttaceae bacterium | reverse complement strand
GGAAATCAGACCAATTACGCACACGGCGACTTCCGGCGATAACAGGTTCCCGACTTCCAGACCGTTGCTTGTTACAGTCATCAGTCCGCCGTTTTTCATGCCGAAAAAGGCGATAAACATCCCCAACGCGACAGCCATCGCGTTTACCATGCTGGGGCTGATTATATTGACCATCGCGGAACACATTTTCAGCGTCGCCAGTAAAACGAATATCGCGCCGGAAACAAAGACCGTTCCCAGCGCCAACCGCCAAACGGCTTCCGCGCCGACGTGCGAGCCGAGCGCCTGAGCGCAAGCCGGCATGACGCTCAAGACGAGCAGGAAGTTCATGCCCATTCCCGGCGCCAGCGCGATGGGGTACTGCGCCCAAAATCCCATTACAAAACAGGACAGCGCTGCGGCAATGCAGGTCGTCGTTACCAGAGCGTTCATATCCATGCCGGTTGGCGTCATTCCTGGCATCGTTCCGCTCATAATAGCAGGCTGAACGCAAATCGCGTACGCCATCGTGGTAAACGTTACAAATCCGGCGATTATTTCTGTTCGAATGTTGGACATGGTGAGTAGGGAATAGGGAGTAGGGAATAGGGATAGACGAGTCAGGGCGCATTAGCCTAAGAAAAAAACGATTAGGGGTTCATATTGGGAATAGGGACTAGATTATTAATTCGCCAAAGGCGAAATACTATTCCCTATTCCCCATTCCCTATTCCCTAATTCGTCAGCAGCTCCCACAGCGCGTCGAGCGACTGCGGAATGACTTTGACGTCGGCGAAAACCGGCATGAAGTTGGTGTCGCCATTCCAGCGGGGGACGATGTGCCAGTGCAGATGCCCCGGCAGTCCGGCGCCGGCGACGCGGCCGAGATTCAATCCAACGTTGAATCCGTCCGGGTTCATGACGGCTTTGATCTTTTCGATCATCTTCGTTACGGTTGCCATCAGTTCCAGATGTTCTTCCGGCGTCAGTTCAGCAATGTTTCCAACGTGACGTTTCGGCGTAACGAGCAGATGTCCGTTGTTGTACGGGTACTTGTTCATCACGACCAGAACGCGATCTCCAACGTGAACGACGTGCCGTTCTTTTCGATGGGCTTCGTCTGCCAGCGCCTGACAGATAAAGCAGCTTTTGTCCGCCCCGGGATAGAATTTGTCGTCGCAGGGCAGGGGAATCTGCTCCGAATCGAGGGTGTTGATATACGCCATTCGCCACGGCGCCCAAAGGTTGTCCATGATAATCTCCTTATTAAAGCTATTAGCTGCTAGCCGCTAGCTATTAGCTTGGTAGTTAGAAACTCTCGGCTTTTAGCTTTTAAAGCCAGCTATTAATATGAACTAAAAGCTGGTAGCTAGAAGCTAATAGCTACTTAATCAGGCTTGTATTGCCCAATATATTTTCTGATTTGCGTTGGGGAAACACCTAAAACTTCCGACGCTTTTTTGAAGTCCTTTTTACATACATGAAGGACGTCCAGAATCAACGCCAGCAGCGACGGTCGAACGCGGTTGGACTCGTTGACGCTGATAACGCCTTCTCGAACGTACTGTTTCCAGGTCGCCCAGCGCGACGGCTCGATTTGATCCAGCGACTCGACGGCGCGGTATTCCAACGCCAAATTAAACCGCAGACGTTTTATCGCCTTGAGCCGGTTCTCTTCCTGAGAACGCCGTTCTGACGCCTCCGCCCGAATCCCTGTCGGCTTGTGCCGCAAAGAAACGCAGGTTTCGACTTTGTTCCGATGCTGTCCGCCTGGACCGCCGCGCCGAGTGCGATGCGATTCGCATTGCCGATAAAGTTCTTCGTCAGGAAGGTCGGAGTAGTGCATGTGAGGCAGTAGGCAGTAGGCAGTAGTGATTTGCGCTTCTTAAAAACCGCTTCGCGGTTATTCCGGGGGCTTACGCACCCCGGCTCGCCTATGCCTACTCCCTAAATCTCTTTCGTAAACAGCGCCGAGTGGGCGAACAGGTCAAACTGATGATCTGTCAGGAGACGAGTGAAACTCTGCCATTCGTCTGGAACCTGAATTTCTATGTTGGCGACTTGCTGATCTGTCAGGCGTCTCATTGCTTCAGTCAGAAGAAAGAAACTCAAATGTTGACCGCGGTACTCCGGACGTACGAAGCACTGACTCAGCCCGACGACAATCATATCGCTCCCCGGCAGGTCGTCGATAACCCATAGAGCGCATTTTGCCGCTGGGTTTTTGGAACTGACGATTCCCTGACCGATTTCAATCAACGACAGCTGCGACCAGATAATTCCGTTCATGGCTATCGCCCGACCCCATTGCGGCGGCGTAGGGCAGTATTCCATCTGAATGCTGTAATGACGCCGCAGATTGCTGAATTCCAGATCGTGCCAATCGACGTTTTCCAGATTTCGACGAAAATGGGAGCAGGGGGAAGTCATTGAATAACCGTGACGCTGCGCTGCTGCAGTCAGAGCGGATTCGTCCAGATAGACGCCCGGCAAATCGCTGGAATGAATCAATCCCAGATAAAACGGCGCGTGAGGATAAAACGTCCCGATTTGAATGCGTTTCGCTCCTTTGGAAGTCAAATACCGTTCAGCAGAAATCAGCAGCGCGTCGAGAACGTCGTCTGTATCGTCGCCGTCGTTGTAACAAATCAGAGGAATTATGCCCCAGGAATAATCAACGGAATCGCAGTCGTCTGCATACCCAAACCCGGCGTGAGCCAGCCCGACAATTTTATCTCCCCGCCAGGCGATAATAAACCCGTTGGGATCAAAATAGTTTTTGGAAAAGACCTGCCGTTCAAGCATATCAATATTGATGGGCTTTCGCCGGTTGCGAGGATACTGACAGGAATTCCAAAAGTCTGCAACAGCCCGGATTTTAAAATTGTCCAGATGCGAACAGACGATTTTATCTGACGCGTCGAATTCGGCAGCTTGAGACGGAAACATATTTGGAGTGCGTCGGCTTGGCGTCGCCTTTATAAAATAAAAGTTGAGAACTGAATTAACGTATATCGTGCCAATAACGCTTGAACCCTATATTTTCTTATTCGAAATTTCTATTATTTCCGCGTTATTTGCACGAATTACATTTTTCCAGGTCCGCGTCGGAACTGGTAATGAAGGCGACGACAAGCCGCCGCACTCCATAACTACATTCTATTATATTTTTCTTTTTCTGCAAGCGGGGAGAACAGTGAACGGTTGACGATTAAATCCTCTTGCTTGCATCTCGTTTTGCATTGACAGCTCTCTTAGTAAAAATTGCGTAATATCTCTATATTCTCTATCTTGTTTTTAGCGGTTCTTCTTATCCGATA
>JAZUMX010000720.1:0-4216 GCA_045603865.1 Thermoguttaceae bacterium | reverse complement strand
GGAAATCGACATATAACGAAAAGAATCAAAAAATCCAGCAGGAATTATTTGGCGTCGACGGCAAGCCGTGTATATGCGATTATTGTTTCGCCAAATGTATTTATGAATACGACCAACGCGGCAACGAAATTGGGGGAGCGTATTTCGACACAGACAATAAACCGTGTCTTTCGGATGAACAGATCGCCAGTTGGAAAAGGGCGTATGATGAAAAGAACCAGGAAATCCAGCGGGAGTATTTCGGCGTCGACGGTAAGCCATGCCTGATCTATCTTGGTTACGCCAAAGCCATATTAAAGTACGACGCGCGCGGAAATGAGACGGAGATCGCGTATTACGGCATCGACGGTAAACGATGTCTTTCGGGTGAACAAATATCCGGTTGGAAATCGACGTATAACGATAAAAATCAAATAATTGAGCAAGTCTTTATTGGCGTCAACGGTAAGCCGTGCCTTTGCGACGCCGGTTATTCAAAACGCGTATACTCATACGACGAACGCGGCAACGAGAACGGGCGGGCCCTTTTCGGCGTTGACGACAAACCATGCCTTTCGGTTGACCGGGTATCCAGCTGGAGATCGGTTTTTAACGATAAGAATCAAATTGTTCAGGAAGAGTATTTCGGCGCAGACGGTTTGCCATGCCTGTTTAAGAATAAGTATGCCAAATGCGTCGTTAAATACGACGAACGTGGAAATGAAATCGAACGTGCGTATTTCGGCGTTGATGGTAAACCGTGTCTTTCAGATGAACAGATCGCGGGCTGGAAAATGACGTATAACGATAAGAATTTGAAAATCCAGCAGGAATATTTCGGCGTAGACGGCAAGCCGTGTTTGCATAAAAAGGGATTCGCCAAAAGCGTTTTTGAATACGATGAACATGGAAATGAGATTGGGGTGGCGTATTTCGACGCTGACAATAAACCGTGCCTTTCAGACGAGAACGTCGCCAGTTGGAAAAAAGCGTATAACGAAATGAATCAGGAAATCCAACGGGAATTTTTTGGCGTTGACGGCAAGCCATGCCTGCATAAGGAGGGTTACGCCAAAATCACGTTCGATAAATACAAGCTTGAAAGCTGGACGGAGGCTGCCCTTTGGGGAATCGACGGTCGCCCTTGTCTTCATAAAAATGGTTATGCTAAACTAACGATAAAACTGGATGAGCGCGGAAATGTTATCGAGCAAACCTTTTGGGGCTTAGACGGCAAGCCCTGCCTTGCGAATGAAGGGATAGCCAAATATACATCGGAGTACAATAATAAGAATCAGGAAATCAAACGAGCGTTTTTTGGCGTTGACGGCAAACCCTGCGTTATCGAGGGGGACAATCCCTATACCGCTTGGGAAAAAGAACTGTATAACAATGGCAGGGTCGCGAAGCAGATATTTCATTATACAATTAAGCCTTATCAAAACTTTTTGGGACAACGGATTGAGGAATACGACGAATTGGGAATTCTGACTGCCGTTTATTTTCTGGACAAAGACGGCAAGCCGTGTCTGAATCCGGAAGGCTTCGCGAAAAAAACGCTGAAATACGATAAATACGGGAACCTGATCGAGGAAGCCTTTTTCGGCGTTGACGGTCAACCCTGCCTTCAGAACGCCGGCATCGCCAAATGCAAAACCAAATACGACGAACGAGGAAACCCGGTCAAGAGATCCTTTTTTGGAACAGACAATAAGCCGTGTCTGTCGAGCGACGGTATAGCCGGCTGGAAATCGACGTTCAATATCAAGAATCTGGAAATCAAACGGGAATTTATCGGCGTGAACGGTCTGCCATGCATCATGGCTGGGAATCATGTAGCCGGCTGGAAATCGGCGTTCGACGATAAAAATCAGGAAATCAAACGAATGTTTTTGGGGTTGGATGGCAAGCCTTGCGCTATCGAGGGAAGCGATCCTGTTACAGGCTGGGAAAAAAGCTTTTATGAAAATGGCAAACGCGCCAAAGAGATAAAGTATTACACACTTAAGCCATTTCAAAATATTCTGGGACAATGGATCAATGAATTCGATGAACAGGGAAATCTGACGATGATTTATTTCCTGGACAAAAAGGGGAAGCCTTGCATGCATGAAAATGGCTTCGCAAAAGTCATAATGAAATACGATGCCAGGGGAAACATGATCGAGAAATCCTATTTCGGCGTTGACGATAAACCGTGTCTGACGAGCGACAACATATCCAGTATGAAATCAGTCTTTAACGATAAAAATCAGGAAATCAAACGAGAATTTTTTGGCGTTGACGGCAAGCCCTGCTTTCTCAAGAAAAACGATCCCGTGGTCGGTTGGGAAAAGACCTATCGTGAAAATGGCAAACTCGCCAAAGAGATATCGTATTACACGGTTGAGCCTAAGCAAGGCGTTTTAGGACAATGGATTACCGAGTGCAACGAACAGGGAAAAGCGACTTCGATCTATTTTCTGGATTTGGACGGGCGTCCCTGCCTGTGTTCTCTCGGTTTTGCACGCTTAAAAAACGAATTTGATTCGAGCGGCGAATTTATCAGGAGTAGGTACTACAACGTTCAAGGGCAGGAACTCTACGTACGCCCTTGTATCAAACAGATAGCTCCCGATTCTCAGGGAGATAAACTCGGCATGGAGGCGGGAGACTTTCCCATTATATACGATGGCGAGGTCATTGATTATATGAAATCGTTTCTGGAAAAACTTTCTCACGAAACGGGCGAGGACGCGCATACATTGGTTGTTCTCCGCGGCGAGGAAACGAAAGAGTTTCAGGTTCATCCCGGAGATGTGGGATTTGAACTGGAATTGCGCGTTCTGCTGGCAGAAACGCTGAATCGAGCAATTGAAACGTACCAGTCCCAAAAAGAAGAAAAATAGGCGCCGGCAAACTTCGCCATGTCAATAAAAAAAGTCCTTGAAAATCAAGGACTTGCAATCTAGCAGCACAGGGACTCGAACCCCGGACACGCGGATTATGATTCCGCTGCCCTAACCGACTGAGCTATGCTGCCATACAACGCTTTCTCAAACGTTATGGCGTTATTATACTAAACCGCCCCGCTTTGTCAAGACCCCCTCGAGATTTTTTCAAAACGTATTTTCTAAATCGTTTTTCCCTCCAAGCCCCTTGACATTGGTTCGGCGTCGGCGTACAATCGACAGTAGTTGAGAGATTTGTCCTCAAATAACGAATTAAAATTAATCTCAAAGGAGCGTCTTATGATAAATCGTCGAGAATTCATTCAGTACGCCGCCGCGGCGGGCGCCGCTGTCGCGCTGCCGGCTGTCAGCAGAACGGGGTCGGCTCAAGAGTACAAAACGCGTCCGCATAAAGCGATTATCGGACCGGTTCCCACGCAAGAGCAAATGGAACAATGGCTTGCATGGGGCGTCGAGGGCATGGAAATCCGCGGGTCAATTACTCCCGAAGAGGCGGAGCAGACGCGGAAACTGGCGGACAAGGTCGGGTTCCGGGTTCATTCCCTCATGGGCGGCGGAAGCAAAGAACGCCTGGAAGTCGCGTCGATACTGGGCTGCGACGGCGTTCTGATCGTCCCGGGGCGAGTTTCCAAGGTTCCCATGCCTCAGCCGTGGGAGTACAAAATCCAGTTTGACGAAAAGACGAACGAGCTGCTTTCCGTCGTCGACGGCGACAACGAGCCGTATAGAGCATACATCGCCGCCCATAACGAGCAGATGCAGCACAGCCGCCAGTTTCTGGAAAGTCTGCTCCCGTTTGCAGAAAAGTACAACGTCCGGCTGTGCGTCGAAAACGTCTGGAACAACATGTGGGTCAAGCCCGAGTTCGCCGCCAACTTCATTCGGTCGTTTAACAGTCCGTTTGTCAAGGCGTATTACGACGTCGGCAACCACGTCAAGTACTCCAACCCACTGGACTGGTTCGACGTTCTGGGCAAAGACATTTATAAAATTCATCTCAAGGACTTCAAGCTCAACGAGAACGGTCAGGGCGGCAGATTCGTCATGATCATGGAAGGCTCCGTCGACTGGAAAGCCCTTCGCGGCAAGCTGGAAGACATCGGCTACAACGGCTGGATGACCGTCGAACTGGACGGCGGCACGCTGACAATCGAAGAGCAGGCGCGGCGGATGGATTTGATACTGCAGGGCAAGCCGCTGGAGAATGCGTAATTCGTATTTATTATTCCTTACTAAAGTTTTTTGGAAAGGGGAGTTTGAGGGGAAGAACCTTTTTTTCAAAAAAG
>JAZUMX010000719.1:0-2873 GCA_045603865.1 Thermoguttaceae bacterium | reverse complement strand
AGCTTGCTGGCGACCGAAAGTTTTTTCATTTCAAGTTGGGCGGCGAAGCGCCGCTCCCAATCCACGCTGCCGCGCGTTTGCCAATAATCGCTCCCGTTGGTCGCTTGCATCTGGGAACTACTGGGCGTTTTGGGAATATTAAACGCTGGGGAACGCTTGCGTAATTGCTAATTGCTCATTGATAATTGCTAATTTTCCTATACTTTGTTCTTTTTTAAAAAACTCTTAAAATTTCTCCCCTCTCTCGCTTGCATTTTCATTTTGATTCTGTTAGAATTATCTCCATAAGATTGTGTATATTACGAAACAATTCACCTATAACAAGAAGGAGAGTTTTTATGAAACGTCGCGATTTCTTTGCCGCATCCGTTGCCGCCGTTGCCGCGGCGTCGGCGTCTTCCATCGTCAAGGCTGACTGCACCACCGACGAATGGGACGGCAAAAGCCCGAACCAGTCCAGCAAAGCCAAGCTTCGCATTTCCAGCCAGATTCACATCATTCCCGGAGAAAAAGACGAAGACAAATTCGAAAGAATGAAGAAATGGGGCATTGAAGGCGTCGAGCTTGCCGGTTGGCATACCAACGACCCGGATTACTGGAAGAGGGTTATTACCGACAACGGCTTGACCCCGTCTGCGGTTTGCTGGGGTTCTCACAACGGCGACCTCTGCTCCGACGTTGTCGAAAAGCGTCAGCAGGGCGTTGACGATCTCAAGAAGGCTCTCGAAGGAGCTGGAATTATCGTCTGCACCGGCGTTATTTACGTCCCGGCGTTCAACGGACAGACGAAACTGACCAACCAGGAAATCCGCAAAGTCCTCATGGACACGTTCCCGGCTCTGGCGGAATTCGCAGCTGAATGCGGCACAAACATCATTCTCGAACCGCTCAACAGAGGCGAAGCGTACTTCCTGCGTCAGGTTGCCGACGGCGCTGCGATCGCTCGAGACGTCAACAACGGCAAAGGCATCGGCGTCATGGGAGACTTCTATCACATGTCCATTGAAGAAACCGACATGATGGGCGCGTTCATTTCCGCCGGTTCTTATCTCAAGCACGTTCACCTGGCAGGTGGCGTTACCGACCCGCGCCGAACCATCCCTGGACAGAACAAGACCCGTTTTGTCGAAGGGTTCCGCGGCTTGAAGTACATCGGATACGACAAGTTCTGCTCGTTTGAATGCGGCGTCCGCGGCGACAAAGAAGTCGAAATCCCGAAAGCATGCGAATTCCTCCGCAGAGAATGGGAACTCGCGGTTATCTGAGATTAGTGGTTAGTGGTAAGTGGTTAGTGGTAAGGAAAAGCAAAGATTAACGCTTTGCGTCCTTACCACTTAATACTGTCCACTTACCACTTCTCTTTACTTCTCCAGCATCTGTTTGCAGATTTTGCTGCATTCCCAAAGCATTCTGGGCAGGTGGAAACAGCCTTTGAAGATGTTGCCTTTCTGCGTTGAGGAAATCGTGCCGTCGCGGTGCAGGTATCCGTACCAGTCGCCGTACTCGCTGTCGGTGAAATGCGAGAACGCCCAGTCGTGAACCTGTTTGTGCATGTCGGCGTACTTGTCGTCGCCGGTAAGCTGGTACGCCAGCAGGGTTGCGATAATCGTTTCGTTGTGGTTCCACCAGAATTTCATGTCGTGCCAGTACTCGACGGAGGGTTTGTCGAACACGTCGCGGAAATAGAGCATGCCGCCGTACTGTTTGTCCCAGCCGCGCTCCCACATCCAGTCGAGAATGTCGAGACCGGTTTGGATGTAGTCCTGACGGTTTCTCCGTTTCCCTTCGTCCATGATAAACCAGGCGCCTTCGATGGCGTGTCCCGGGTTGAGCGTTCGTCCTTCGCAGGAATCGACAATGTCGCCGTTGGGCGCGACGGATTCCATGACGCAGCGAATGTCCGGTTTCATGAAGTACTTTTGAACCATCTCGATGCACTCGTCGATCTTCGCGTCGGCGCCTTCCAGCTGAATTGAATCGCGCAGCTGCTGAATAGTCGCAATGAGAATCGCATAGTAGCCCAGGGCGATCATGGGTCGAACGTCAGTAAACTTGGGCGGATACGGGACGTGGTTGGCGAAAATGTTGTAACATTTAATCGCCAGTTCTTTCGCATGATCGGAGCCGTCTGCCTTTGCCAGTTCCCCGAAGGAGATCGCCCCGAACGACTCGCTGAACGCGTAACGGCGTTTGCGAATCGGGCGACCGTCGCGGGTAAGCTGGAAGAACATTCGCCCGTCTTCGTCGAAGGCGTACTTCTCGACAAAGTCCAGCGTCTGCCGGCATTGATCCAGCCAGACGGGGTTCTTCGTTTCGCAGTTGTTGTACAGATGCCCCATCACCCAGGCGAATCGCCCTTGCTGCCAGACGCCCTTGTCGGTGTCGAACAGCTTGCCCTCCCGGTCGACGCAGGTCATAATCCCGCCCTGCTCGGAGTCGACAGCGTGGTTGAGCCAAAATGGAATGGAGTCGTTAAACAGCGTATTGGAATAAAGCTGATACAGTTCGTTGATGTGGTCTTTTGTGTAGGTCATGGTTTAGGGAATAGGGAGTAGGGAATAGGGAGTGGTAAGTTGCGAGTTGCGAGTGGCGAGTTGCGAGAAAAATCAATCGCCGCTCCGTATCGCTGCTTACCACCGTTCAGCGCTTTGCGTAATTCCGCATTACGAATTACGCATTCCGAATTACTCAATCACTCCAAGCGCTTCGATTCGTGACAAAATGTCCTTCTTTCCTTCCGGAGAGATGGACTTGAGCGGGAGTCGGACGTCGCCCATATCCAAGCCGTGAGCGGACATCATGACTTTACCTGCGGCAACGCCGCCGTACTGAACGAGGATGTCAACGACCTGGCAGACTTTTCGCATGGATTT
>JAZUMX010000718.1:0-2699 GCA_045603865.1 Thermoguttaceae bacterium | reverse complement strand
GAGCCGCCTGCTGGTCGCCGGCGTCGCCGCAAATCGGGGCGGAGAACGGGATTTCCGGGTTCTGCACAACGCCCAGTTCCCCGGACGAATCGCAAACTTCCGGCAGCATGGACGCGGGAACGTCAAAGAGTTGTAACAGTTCCTCGTCCCAGGATAGCGTATGGATATTAAACAGCAGCGTTCGGGACGCGTTCGAGACGTCTGTTACATGTTTCCGCCCGCCGGTCAGATTCCAGATCAGCCACGAGTCGACGGTTCCGAACCGCAGCTCGCCCCGATTGGCGTGTTCGCGTGCTCCGGGGACGTTGTCCAGAATCCAGCGTATCTTCGAGGCGGAGAAATAGGCATCGAGAATCAACCCGGTTTTCTGACGAATCATTTCCGCCGCGCCGTCCTGACGAATCTTGTCACACAGGTCGCTTGTCCGGCGATCCTGCCAGACGATAGCGGGACAAATCGGCTTACCGGTTGCCGCATCCCAAACGACAGTCGTTTCTCGCTGGTTGGCAATTCCAATCGCCAGCTCGTCGCCCGGCTTGACATTGCCTCGCTCCAACGCCAGCTTTGCCGTTTCCAGCTGACTCTCCCATATCTCCATCGGGTCGTGTTCCACCCAACCAGGCTGCGGAAAATACTGCGTGAACTCCTTCTGAGCGGAGGAAACAATCTTTCCGCGGGAATCGAAAACAATGGCGCGCGAACTGGTCGTGCCCTGATCTAACGCTAATATAAACATAGTCTTGTAAAATTGGCTAACGTTTAATGAACTGTCCTATTGTGGATTATAGCGAAATCGAAGACAAATTGCAAGTAGGGAATATTAGCTTCTAGCCTCTAGCTCCTAGCTTTTAGCTTTTTGATTCTAACCACAAGCTTTAATAGCTAACGCTGAGAACTTCAAGCCACCAAGCTTTCAGCTAGAAGCTAATAGCTAGCAGCTCACAACTGCCTCGGCGGCTCCCCGCCTGCGGGGCTTGACAGGCTTTTCTCTAGCCGTATAATTATAAATGATAATTATTCGCTGTCTGTTCTGTCAGAGAACGGTTGAGCGGGCAGCGGTTCCCCCACACATTTTATCCCCGAGAAAAGGAATTATTCTCATGTCCGAAAACATTACAGAACTGAACGAACAGAATTTCGCGTCCGAAGTTTTGGAATCGCAAGACCTCGTCATGGTAGACTTCTGGGCGACCTGGTGCGGGCCTTGCCGTATGCTCATTCCGGTTGTCGATCAGATTGCCGACGAACAGCGTCCTGGCGTTAAAGTCTGCAAGCTCAACGTTGACGACGCCCAGGCGATTGCCGCCAAATACGGCATTGCCAGCGTTCCTGCCATTCTGTTTTTCAAAGGCGGCGAAGTCAAGGATCGTTTAGCCGGAATGCAGTCCAAAAACAGACTGATTTCAAAGCTGGAAGAATTGGCGTAATCGCCTATTTGCTGCGACCAACGGCAAACGCAAACGATGAAGATTCTTCAGATTATTCCCAACATGGCTCGCGGGGGAGCGGAACGGCAATGCGTCAACCTGTCTTTGGGGTTGGCGCGCCGCGGACACGACGTCCACGTTGCTCTCCTAAACCAGATCAAGCTGGAATCCGGAGCTGATGCGCCCGCTCATTCCAAACCGCTGTCGGACGAACTACTCGACGGCGGCGTGAAGGTTCATTGCATTGGGAAACGTTTTAAGATCGCCCCGTTGGCGTTTATTCGGCTCTGCGACGTCATTTCAGACATTCGTCCGGACGTGGCGCATACGTGGCTTTTCGCGCCCAACTGTTACGGCAGAGCGGCTGCGAAACTCTGCGGCGTTCCAAAAATATACGGGAACGAACGCTGTCTCAATCCGTGGAAATCGAAACCTTTTGAGCTTATCGACTCCATTCTCAACCGATTTTCGACCGCTGTTACAACTAACACGAAATCGTTCGAGAAAGACGGATACGTTTTTATTCCCAACGGCGTTGACGTCAACAAACTCGTCGACCAGTCCGGGCGGGAATCCCGGGCGGAAATTCTGAACGAGTTTGGGCTAAAGCCGACTGCGTATGTAATCGCCTGCGTCGCCCGATTGTGGCATCAAAAACGGCTCAAATGGGCGATTTGGTCAATGGACGTCATGCGCCGCATGCATCCAGACTCCCATCTGCTGATTATCGGCGATGGCCCGCAGAGAAACCGGCTTATGCGCTATCGGCAGCTGTACCAATCGGAAGAATACGTTCATTTCCTCGGCTCCCGCAGCGACGTTCCCCGGATCCTTCGCGCCGCTGACGTTCTCTGGCTGAGCAGTCTGTACGAAGGACAGCCCAACGCCGTTTTAGAAGCCATGGCGTTAGGCGTTCCGACGGTCAGCGCCCAAATTCCCGCCGTTGAAGAATTCATAACTCACGAAGAAAACGGTTTTCTGGTTGATCCCAACGACATCCCTGGATTCGCCCGCTGGACGACTCATCTGTTGGAAATCCCGGGACTAAAAGAAAAAATCGTCTCCAACGCACAAGAGACGATTCATCAAAAGTTCGATCTGGAAACGATGGTTTCCGCCTACGAAAACCTGTATCAAAGCTAAATTAGCCGCTAGTTGCCAGCTTTTAGCCATTAGCTTGTGAAATCGTAGTTCAGACCGTTACGGTTGGAATCTCAAATCAACAAGCTAGAGGCTAGAAGCTAGAAACTAGAAGCTCAATTAGTCGCTAAT
>JAZUMX010000717.1:0-1810 GCA_045603865.1 Thermoguttaceae bacterium | reverse complement strand
TTCGATATTCTGTCGTCAACCGGGCGTCTGAAAGCGGGCTGGACGAAAAACGCGCCGTGCGTGTCGACCATGCCGCCGATGGTCATTGCCAAGACGATTTTCCACGTTCGCGACCTGCAGCCGGTTCTCGTTTCCTCTCATCTGGAACGCGACGGCGCGATGTGCTGGCAGACGCTGCTCAACGATCAGGTTGTCGGCGCGCTCAACGTTGTCGACGGCAAGTTTGAAGTTCTAACCGAACACGGCGGACTGTTTACCTGTACTGCCGAGGACGCATCCAAGGGCGCGATTTTGACCGAGCCGGTTTGCGCCGTTCAGCCCGGCGACGTGTTGGGCGGGATTCCGCAAGCGGTGCGATTCCCCAACGGCGTTGTCGTTTGCGTCGGCAGAAAGAGCATGAAGGAACTGCTGGTTCTCAATCCGGAAGAAGCCAAACGACTCAACTATCCTCTCCGGTTTGGCAGAGCGGCAATGTTCAAACAGCGCATTGCTGGCAACATGCAGATAATCGGCAATTTCCTTGTCATCCCGTTTGAAAACGGTCAGATCGCAGTCGTGAGCCCAATCAACGGCAACGTCAAAGCGGAACCGTATGTTATTGAGATGAACGCGGGCGAACAGAGCGACTGGGTCGTTTCCAAGCCGTTTGATAAAATCAAAATGGTCGCCAGCTCCGGCGCGAAAATTTACGCTATTGAACTGAAGCAGACGGACACCGCTCTCAAGGCGGCGCTGTCGCAAAATGCGGCGGCGGAACTGGATTCCCCGGTTTGCTCGGATATTGCCGTTTGTCAGGACAACGTCCTGTTTGTAACAGACAACGGCGGGTTGAACGTGCTGAATAAATCGACGCTGGAAAACGCCAAAGCAGAGGACGCGGCAGATATTGATTCCGTTCAGCTGTCCGGTCTGTGGACAAACGGAACGGTTGTCTTGGCGGCATCGAAAACCGGGACTGTAACAGCTCTCGATTCGACCGGAAAAGCCCTTTGGACTCTCGATTCCATCGGAACGATTCAGGTTGAACCCGGGTTTGACGGCGCAACGGCTTTGCTGTGCGCAGCTGACGGCTCGGCGGCTCTGGTCAATCTGGAATCCGGCGAAATCGTAAGCCGGGCGGTTCCGACGGCTCCGGTATCCGTTTCTCCCTGCAAAGTCGGCGACAAATGGTTTGGCGCGTCGCGAAGCGGCGAGATTTTTGAGATTAAATTCGTAACCGAATAATTGTTCGTGAATCATAAATGAAACGATTAACTTTATACCTGTTGTTTGCTCTGACGTGCTGTCTTGTAACAGCGGCGGGGGAACGAGCGTACGCTCAAGCCAAAAAACCGTCTCAAATCGAGACGATGAAACAGCGCGTTAAAGAGGTTCAGCAAAAGCAGAACAATGCGGGAAATCCCAATCCCAGCATTCCCATCGACCCGACTATCAAGCAGATGTTTGACTCCATGAGTCAGCAGCAAAAAGAGCAGCTGGCGAAAATGATTATGACGGTCGATCCCAATTCGATTACGGAATTGTCCGCCTTGCCGGGAAACACGCCGGAAGAAAAGCGTCTGTACTTCGTTCGCTTTCTGCAATCGCAGGGATTTAACGTCCCCGGCGCGCCGCCACTGGAAGACAATCAGCCCAAGGCGAACGACCCGGGTCAGCCAAAACCCGCTGACGGCGCTGCTCCGGCGGTCGAGCTGCTTTCCGATTCCGCAGAGGAAGAAGACGCTAAGCCGCTGCCGCTGTATCAGCAGGAACCGTTTGACGAAATCACGTTAATCGACCGGTTTGAACACGCCGTTCTCAAAGTTCAGCC
>JAZUMX010000716.1:0-5988 GCA_045603865.1 Thermoguttaceae bacterium | reverse complement strand
AATAGCCCAGCTGCTGAGAAACGTCAATCAGGAATCGTTTTATTCCTCGCTGACGATGGCGATTAACGAATACCTCCTGGCCCTGTTAAAGACGATGCGGAAAAGCGACCTTCATCTCAACGCCTCGCTGGGCGCGTCGTTCCGAGCCGTTGACCTGTTTTTGCAGTCGCTGCGGAACTCGTCAGACGCCCTCAAAGCGCCGTGGACGGTTCGGCAAATGGCGAAAGAATGCGGCGTCAGTCAAACGCTGTTTACAAACTATTGCCGGCAGATTGTCAACAAGTCGCCGGCAGACTATTTGAAATCCGTTCGCGTCGAACGGGCATGCGTTCTGCTGCTGGAAAACCCGGACCTGTCCGTTTCGGACGTTGCAGAACAATGCGGATTCGCCACCCCCGCCTACTTCACCACCGTTTTCCGTCAGGAAAAGAACGTTACACCGAGGGAGTACCGTCAGGCAGGGCGGGAGAATTAGCAATTGTCAATTAGCAATTAGCAATTGTTTCGAATACTATGCACTATGCACTATGCACTAGGCACTAGGCACTAACTACTAACAGGAGATAACCTCATGGGAAAAATTGGAATTGGATTAAATCTGGAAGCGGTTCGTACGAGCCATAAATCGTTTGAATGGGGTATGGAATTCACCGCGAAATGCGGGTATGAATACGTTGAGCCGATGGTTCATCTGGGTCGAGAACTGCTGTCGGAAGCGCGGTATTTCCACAGCGTTTCCATGCTCGACGACCCGTTCCGAATTCGGGACTGCGCGGAAAAACACGGTCTGAAACTGTCGGGCTTGTCTACCCACTGCCCACTGGCGAAACCGGAAATCAGCGTCGAGTACCTCAAACAGGCGGCGCGGTTTGCCAAAGAGTGCGGCGCGCCGGTTCTCAATACGGACGAAGGCGCCAAGCCGGACTGGACGACCAAGGCGGAGGACTTTGTTCTCATTCGTTACACGCTCATGGAAGCGGCGAAAGTCGCCTCGCGCCGGGGAATTAAAATCGGGCTGGAACAGCATCAGCAGTACTCGCTCAAGCCGGATATGTTCGACGAGCTTGTCAATCTGGTTGACATGCCGGACACGATTGGCGTCAACTTCGACACCGGCAACTCGTATCTCGGCAATAACGACCCGATTGAATGGCTGGAACGGATCAAGACGCGTCTGGTTCACGTTCACGCCAAAGACATCTCGTTCTCGCAGTCCGATTCCGAACGCGGCAAGGTAATGGGCACGCCGGTCGGCTGCGCCTGCGGAAAAGGCGTTATTGACTGGGAAAAGGTCATTGCCATTTTGAAGTCGATTCCGCAGGACATTGTCATGAGCGTTGAATGCGGCACGCTCGACGACGCCCAGGACAGCATCGACTACCTGCGCAAGCTGGTATAAGTTGCGAGTAACGAGTTGCAAGTTGCGAGAGGCGCGCCTCGTTGGTCGCTTGCGGCGGAAGCCTCCAAAATCTTCTGAACGCGTAAAACCGCTCCGCACCGCTGGTTCGCGGGCGTGTTCGCCCACTGAAGAAATCTCACGCAAAGTACGCAAAGTTCGCGAAGTTTTAAAATCTTTGCGTTCTTTGTGGCTTAAAAAATCGGCGTCTGGGACTTTTCTGGGAACTGCTGGGATTTTTCTGGGAAATTTCTGGGATTTTTTCCCAGCTACTCACAGACGTTCCCAGCCTCTCCCAGCAGCTCCCAGTTCTCTCTCGCCGTTATTTTTTCCATAAACCCAGCATCTTTTGTAAACGCCCGCTCAAAACTTTCAATTTTCAACATTCACGAAAATTGAAAGTAATTAATCAAAAAAATCGTGTATAATACATAAAAGGTAAATACCAACGTTCCTGTTTCGCGAGCATCGTTTTGCCGCGAGGACGTTTCCTAATCCAACCATTTTTTCCTGTTCGGAACAAATCATGGTTAATTTTACTTTCGATTCAATTCGCCGTTCCTGGTTATACACAAAAGGTTATAAATCAATCGCTGTTTTAATCGCCGTTTTGACGGGAGTTGTTCTGTCAGCGTCGAACGTATATGCGGAAGCGCTGTCGTATTCCAACTTGACGACAGGCTATAATCCTGTCTGGCACATGGGGCTGGACGATGCGGAGGGCGCAACAACAGTCGTCAATGTCGGGAGCAACACGAATCAGGGCGCAGCTACAGACGTAACGTTTGGAACTCAGGGCGTTATTGGAACGGCGGCAACGTTTAACGGTAATACAAGTAAAATTACTCTTACAGACAACAACGTCTGGAATACCAATCAGGCAACAATTGAAGGCTGGGTTAAAGCGTCGGACGTTAATCTGATTAATATTCTCGGTTATCGAAACAACGCAGGCGGGGGACATTGCCGTCAGTTCTATACGCTTTCAAATGGAAATCTGGTTTTTTATGATTATCCTGGTACAGAATCCTCAGTTTCAACGGGTCAAGCCCTTGCAACAGACGAATGGGTGTATGTCGCTGCGACAATTGCAAAATCAGGCAATAATTATGTGAGCAAGGTGTATGTCAATGGTCAACTTGTTGTAACGGCAAACAAAGCATCAACAGGGAGTTTGTGGAACGACGGCAATTATTGGATAATCGGGAATAAGGATACGATTACGGCTACGGCTGATGGAAAAAAGGCGCTGCATACCCTCAACGGCTCTCTGGACGAATTGACGACGTACAACTCCGCCTTGTCGCAGTCTGTATTTTTATCCAAATATGCGGTGGCAACAAACCAGGTTGCTGAAAAGTCCCTCATGGCAAACGCGACGCTTACAGCCAGCGCAACTTATACGGATGCGAATAATAATTTTGGAGTTGAAAAAATCAAAGACGGCATAATCTACGACATATCTGGAACGGCTACTAATGTTCAAGACGCTTACAAAGGATACTGGATTGCCCCTAACGGCGTTACCAACGCTTATATTACCGTCGATTTGGGAGATACGTATAATATCGATAAAATTGATTTGCAGAACACTCGTAACGCCGGTCATGGCGATTCCGGTACAAAAGACTTTACGTTGTATTATTCAACAGACGGTACAAACTGGACTACGCTTTTAAGCGATACGCTTACAACGACAACGGCAAAGAATTCTTCCGAAATTATGCCGATTGAATCCTTTACTTTTACCCCGGTCGACGCCCGTTACGTTAAATTTGAAGCAAACACTTACGTTTTTACCCGCGCCGGGCTGACGGAAATGTGGATTTTCGAGCATACGCCTTATTGGGGAGTCGGTACAGACCTGTCGAAAGACTGGACGATTGACGGAACCGATAAACTCGGCGCGAAATTCTCGGAAGAGAACGGCAATACAGGAACGGTTCTCGCCAATCATACTGGAACGGTAACGCTCAATGCGGACGCGACGTTTGAAGTAACAGGCGACAGAATCCTGACGCAATCCGGCGCAATTTCCGGAACCGGCAAGCTAAACAAAATCGGCGACGGAACGCTGGTTTTATCCGGCGCGAATAACTATACCGGCGATACGACCGTTTCAGCTGGAACGCTGGCGATAGCCGGCAGCGGAACGCTGGAATCGGCGTCTGTTACAATTGCCAACGGAGCGGAGCTGCTGTACGACAACGCTCTGCCTCGTTCTCCCGTTTCTCAAACGTTCGATATCAAGCAAGGCGGGACGTTCGAGATATACAGAGCTGCAACGCCTGCCCACGATTATGCAAATTCCGGCATCTCGAATGTAAATAACGCAACGGTTAAATTCACCGGCGATGGAACCTGGGTTAAATCCGGTTCGGGAGAACTGTGGTGCTCTTCCGCCGACAACCGCCCGATAGTCTTTGAACTCTCGTCAAAAGCCAAAATGGTTATTGAAGAAGGTACATTTTACAACGGCGGATGGAAGAAAACGACGTGGACGAACAACAAAGCCGAGCTGGTTATTTCCTCTGCCGGCGCTCTAAACCTGTGGGACGGCAATATGATGGTCGTTGGCGGTCTGACCGGCGAAGTTGGTTCGAGAATCATTTGCGATCAGGGCAATTCAAACGGAATTTCAGTTGGAAACGGCGTAGACGCCAAACAAACGTTTACCTACGATGGTACAATAAACTGCTCCAAGGCGTCTAAGTTTTATAAAGACGGGGCCGGCAGACAGGTCATGACTGGCGCCATTTCAGGCGTTGCCATTACAGTTAATTCCGGCGTACTCGAACTGACCGGCGCCGCGATTCCTGCCAACGGCGCGATTACGGTTAACGCAAACGGGACGCTGGAATACAATGTCGCCGAAGAGGATACAAGACTCGTCAATGTTACAACCTCCAAAAAGATTATCAGCGCCGGACAGGTGTTCAAAACCGGCAATGGCACGTTACAAATCAACGCTGCACAAAACTCTGTAGAAATGGACAGTCTGGTTCTCAATTCTGGACGTTTGGATTACAAAGGCTACTTTACTGGCGATATTGACGTTATTAACGGCGTAGTTCTTTCGCCGGGCAATTCCGTTGGAACGATGTACGAAACCGGCGATTTGACGCTGAAATCCGGCGCGTCGCTGTTGATGGAACTTGGCGGTACAGACGCTTCCGAAAACGACCAGCTCATTGTAACAGGCAACATTTTCCTGGAAGACGGCGCGTTTGTTGACCTGGTTCTGGCTGACAACAGCTCTTTGGGACCCAACAGTACGTTTACCGCGATTCTGTCAGGAACAAACAGCCCTGATCTTGCGGACAACTTTATTGACAACTATGTTCGTTCCAGCATTTTCACGGATTTGCAGTACGTCCCGCTGAGCAATGGACTGTACGCGATTACAGGCCGCATTGATCCCAACGCCGTTCCTGAACCGTCGACGTGGGCGCTACTGGCTCTTGGGGTTTGTGGTTTGCTCTATTTGCGTAAGCGAGTTAGGAATTAGGAGTGAGGAGTTAGGAATTACTCAATCATAAAGAATAACGCAAAGCGGGAGGCGCCTCCCGCTTTTTTCTTTGGCGGAACGTGAATCTTAGAGCGTCTGGGAATTTTTCCTTGGGGGGGAGTGAATTTTGTTTCTCATTGGTATAAAATAACGGTAAATCGAGAAACGAAGGAGTTTCTCTGATTCGTATTCCTGCCTAACGATTTCAAGGATATTCAAGAACATGAAAAAACTGCTTTTATCAATTGCCGCTGCTGTTACAATGATTTCCGCGTTGGCGGTCGCTCAGACTGACCCTGCGTCAGCGGAGCCGGACCCGAGTGTGATGTCGGACGCCTATTATCAGATTTGGAACGACGACGTTCAGAAAGCCATCGACGAACGAATCGAGAAGTATCGCAAGGCGGACGCGACCGTCGAACTGACGGACGTCATGCCGGGTACGGACGTCAAAGTTGAACAGGTTTCTCACGAGTTCATTTTCGGGGCGAATATTTATAACTTCAATCAGCTCGGAACGACGGAACGAAACGAGAAATACAAGGCTCTTTACGGGACGCTGTTCAATTCCGCGACGATTGCGTTCTACTGGAAAAAGTTTGAAATGGAGCCGGGCAAACCCCGGTTCAAAACCGAAGAACGGGATACGGAAGAGTTCTGGAACAACGTCGAAAACCCGAAAAAACAGCCGCACTGGCGCCGTCCGGCGACTGACCAGGTTGTCGAATTCTGCAAGTCAAAGGGAATCCGTCTGCATGGGCACCCGATAATTTGGGGCGCTAAAGGAAATCAGCGTCCGGCGTGGCTGTGGGACTACGTTTCCAATCAGTTCCCGGAAGAGCGCGAGATTCTTCTTAAAACCGCAAAAGCTCGAAAAACGATGTCGCCGGAGGAAATCTACAAGCTGGCGCCGCATTATTTTGATACGTTAAACGAGCTGTACTGGAACCGAATCCGGATGCTGGCGGAGCATTACAAGGGAACGATCGACAGCTGGGACGTGGTCAACGAAAGCGCGAAAGATTACCACGGCGCCGCTGTTACAGGAGACAAGATTACCAACAGTCTGTATGGACACATCATG
>JAZUMX010000715.1:0-2379 GCA_045603865.1 Thermoguttaceae bacterium | reverse complement strand
GCCATGACGTCTTTGTACAACAAAATCAACGCGACTTCAAACCGCGACGCAGCCTTAAACCAGCTCAATCCGTATACGGTTTCCGCAACAACGGCAAACCAGATGTGGATTTCTCAGGAATACGTCTCCCGAACGTTCCAGCGAATGAAGATGGTTCGCGCAGCGGCGTGCGGCTTCGATAATTTCGTACCCGTCGGATATCCCGGATTTGCAGACGCTGACTCTCTGGAAACCTCCTATCTGGGTCAGAGCTACGGCTACCCGGAATACGGCTACGGCTACGACTATGGATATGGATACGGATACGGATACGGCGCGCCTTGCGGGTGGAGACCTGGCAGCTGCGGAGTTCTGGGCAATCAGTGGTGGTTTAGAGGAATCGGCGCCTGGGAACGTCAGGAAGCTGACGGACCTTTGGCTCGATACGATACAGACTACTCTGGATTTACCATCGGTTTTGACCGTCTCTATGGACCGGGCATGCTCTTCGGCATGAGCGCTGGCGGCGTCTGGAACACCACCAAATTCCGCGACGCTGGCGGATCTGTTGCCAAAGGCGGAACGTTCCTCATTGACCTCTACGGAAGCTATTTCAACAACTGCAGCCACTTCGATTACATGTTCGGATACCAGGGCGGAACGACCGACACCACCCGTCGAACCGATTTCGGCGTCGCCCCGACAGAAGGCAAGATTAAATCCAATACGTTCATCGCCGCCATCGAATTGGGACGCACATTCCGATTCCTGAGAAACACGCTCGAACCGTACTACGATTTACAGTACATCAACATTCAAAACGACGCCTTCACGGAACGCGGTTCCGAAGCCGCGCTGGACATTTACAAAAACAATCAGCACGCCTTACTCCAAACCATTGGGCTTCGATACATGGGTTCCTGCGCCGGACCGCTCAAAGGCTACTACTTCGTACCGCAGGTGGAAGTCGGCTGGGTTCACAACTACTCCAACACGGATATTGTCTCAGTCGCCTCGTTTGCCAACGCTGTTGAAGCAGGAACGTTTGTTACATCTGGCTATCACGTTCCACGCGACCGCGTAAAAGTCGCCGTTGGATTGGACGTCGTCTTCAACCCTGCCTGCAAGATCGACATCAAGTACGAATGTCAGGCGGGAAGCGGATTCGGATTCCACACCCTCACCGGCGGTTTCGACTGGAACTTCTAGCGGCGAGGCGCCGCTCCCAGTCCGCGCTACCGCGCGTTTGACAAAAACCGCTCCCGTTGGTCGCTTAGCGCCAACTGACAATCCCTTATACTCCTTTCCTTGCGAAGTTGACGGACAAGCAATTGTCCGTCAGCTTTTTTATGGAGTTGCGTAGTTCGCTGAAGGAGAACAAAACGTCGCGAAGCGTACATACCAAAATGACGCAGCCGAAAACCTTCCCCGGATGGACTCCGCCCTCGGAGTCCTTTGCTGGTATTAGAAACGACTTAGATCAGCCCGGTTCGCGGGCGTATCGCCCGCTTTATTCCTTGACGGCTTTAGCCGTCAAGTTGGCGCCCGTGGGCGGGCGCCATCCGTGGGCGATTTCTCCTTACGCAGGACTGCATTTCACCCATCGAACGGTATTTTGGCGCCAATTGCTAATTGCTAATTGCTAATTCTCCCCGCCCCCCCTTATATTCTCCGCTTAATGGGGTACAATATAATTATAGAGCTATTAGCTATTAGCCGCTAGCTGTTAGCTTGGCGTTTTTAGTTCTTAGCGTAAAAATTTAAAGCTGGATGCTAAAAACACAAAGCTAGAGGCTAGGAGCTAGAAGCTAAAAGCTCGAAAACAAACTTACTACAACATACCCAAGGAGGCGCCATGCGTTCAGACATCGTAAAACAGGGAGATTCTCGCGCCGCTCATCGCGGTTTGCTTCGCGCTTGCGGAGTCGGAGAGAACGATTTCAATAAACCGTTTATCGCTATTTGCTGTTCTTATACAGACATCGTTCCCGGGCACGTTCACCTCAACGATGTTGCAGAATACCTCAAGCAATGCGTTCGCGAGGCAGGCGGGGTTCCGTTCGTATTCAACACGATTGCCGTTGACGACGGGATCGCCATGGGGCATCCTGGAATGAAGTTCTCGCTGGCAAGCCGCGAACTGATTGCAGACTGCGTCGAAACGATGGTAACGGCGCACTGCTTTGACGGCATGATCTGCGTTCCCAACTGCGACAAAATCGTTCCCGGCATGCTTATGGGCGCGATTCGCTGCAATATTCCCACCGTATTCGCCTCCGGCGGTCCCATGGAAGCGGGCAGAAAAGTCATGCCTGGCGAACCGCAAAAGGGCGACAACGCCAAGGGCGAACGCGGCTTGGACTTGATCGACATCTTCGTCGCCGCCGCCGCCAAACAGAA
>JAZUMX010000714.1:0-3419 GCA_045603865.1 Thermoguttaceae bacterium | reverse complement strand
CCGATTAAAACAACCCGGTTGGAGACGACCGCAGAGACGTCCTTCTGCAATCGGCGGCGGACGTCCTGAACCTTGTCCAGAGCGGAGGAAATCGCGCTTTGAAGCTGTTCTGTCGTCAAGTACGACAGGTCTTCTTCTGCGTAATCGAACCCGGCTTCCAGATAAACCAAAACGTCGAGCAGTTCGTTTCTAACAGACTTCAGCTTGGACGAAAACCCGCCAGCCAGCTGTCGGGCGGCGGTTTTGAACGCGGCTTCGTCGGACGCCTCGATCAGCCCTAAAACCGCTTCCGCCTGCGTCAAGTCGAGAGAGCCGGACAGGAACGCGCGAAAGGTAAACTCGCCGCCCTGTGCCGCCCGCGCTCCGGATTCGATTAACCGGTCGACAATTCTGTTCAATAGCGGCAGAGAACCGATTGTATGAATCTCTGCGCTCAGTTCCCCGGTATACGAATGTCCCTCTTGCCAAAGATAGACGCTTACAGGGAGCGGCGACGAATCGCTGTCCAGCGTCAGCGGCAATTCCAGTCGAGTCGCCCGGGCGGGCTTGTCAAGCGACAAGCCAAAGCAGTCGGAAAGAATATCAATCGTCTGCGCTCCCGACAGACGTACAATCCCCAGCGCCGCTCCCGTCAAGGGCGACGAAATCGCAACAATCGTATCGTCGGTCTGAGTGAATTTCATAGTTGCGAGTTGCAAACAATGGAAGGCGGTAATGGAGCGAACAACGGCGCGAAGCCGCGCGGGCAGTAGGACTAGGTTATGTCTCCGAAAAAGTTATTTTTGGCGCTTCCCACGTCCAATCAGGATCTGATCTTGTCGGGCGTAATTACGCTTCTTTTTGCGCCTCATTTAAAGCGTAACTGCGTTCGCTGCGCTCACTCCGTTACCGCCTTTCATTAATTTCTCAATACTCCTTCCAGGACTTAATCTGAATCGGTGCGTTGTCAAGTCGTCGGCAGACGGCCTGTAAAAACGCGGTGGAGAGCCGGACGTTCGTCAGCAGCGGGACGTTGTAGTCAATCGCGGCGCGGCGGATGTCGTAGTCGGCGCTCAGTTCTGTAGACGACAGGTTTTTGGGAATGTTGACAACCAGGTCGACTTCTCCGTTGCGAATCAAGTCCAGGGCGTTGATGAGCATGGAGGAATCCGGATTGGGCGCGGCGTCGGCGCGATTGTTCAGCTCGTCGGGCCAGCCCACGGCGATGGCGGGGACTTCGTGTTCCAGCAAATACGCCGTCGTGCCTCGCGTGCCGTAGAGCGTAAATCCGTTTTTAATCAGCTGACGGCAAATCGGGAGCAGTTCCGCTTTCGCCTTCGACGGTCCGGAAGAAAGCAGAATCTTTTTCTTGGTCGGGATGCGGTATCCGGTTGCCAGCATGGACTTCAAAATCGCTTCGTAGAAATCTTCGCCCAGACAGCCGACTTCCCCGGTTGACGCCATCTCGACGCCCAAAACCGGGTCGGCTTTCGCCAGTCGGGAGAAGCTGAACTGCGGCGCTTTAATTCCGACGTAGTCGAGGTCGAACGCGCTTCGATTGGGTTTTTCGACGGGAATGCCCAGGATGACTTTCGTCGCCAGTTCGATGAGGTCGATTTTCAGCACCTTGGAAACGAACGGGAACGAGCGGCTGGCGCGGAGGTTGCATTCGATCACTTTGATGTCGTTGTCACGCGCCAAAAGCTGCATGTTGAACGGTCCGGAAATATCCAGAGCCTGGGCGACTTTTCGAGCGATCTTTTTGATTCGTCGAATCGTTTCGACGTACAGTTTTTGCGGCGGGAAGACGATTGTCGCGTCGCCGGAATGGACGCCGGCAAACTCGACGTGTTCGGAAATGGCGTAGGCGACAATCTCCCCTTGCTGAGCGACTGCGTCGAATTCAATCTCTTTGGCGTCGACAATAAATTCCGAAACGACGACCGGGTGCTTTTGCGACACGTTCGCCGCCAGGGTGAGGAAATGATTCAGTTCCGACTTATTGGAAACGACGTTCATAGCGGCGCCGGAAAGGACGTAGCTGGGGCGAACCATCAGCGGGAACCCGACCTCGTCGGCGAAATCGTAGATCTCGTCCATCGACGTCAGCTCGCGCCAGCGGGGCTGGTCTACGCCCATCTTGTCACATAAAGCGGAGAACAGGTGCCGGTCTTCGGCGCTGTCGATGGATTCCGGCGTCGTTCCCAAAATCGGGACGGCTTGAGCGTGCAGGCGCATGGCGAGGTTGTTGGGAATCTGCCCGCCCATCGAAACGACGACGCCTTTGGGCGCTTCAAATTCCGCTATGTCCAGAACCGCTTCCAGAGAGAGTTCATCGAAGTACAGGCGGTCGCACATGTCGTAGTCGGTCGAAACGGTTTCCGGATTGCAGTTTATCATCACGCCCCGGTATCCTTCCGCCTGAATGGTTTTAATCGCGCCAACGCAGCACCAGTCGAACTCCACCGACGACCCGATTCTGTACGCCCCGGAACCGAGAACGATAACCGAGCGGCGGTCTTTGTGGAACTCGACGTCATGTTCAGTCGCGTGGTACGTCAAATACAGATAATTTGTCTTGGCGGGAAACTCCGCCGCCAGCGTATCGATCTGCTTGACAAACGGATTGATTCCGCGTCGTTTGCGTTCCGCCCGCGCCTCGAGCATAGCGTCTTCCAGATCCGTTTGACCGTGCGTTACAAGCCGCCCAATCTGGAAATCGGAAAAGCCTTTTTTCTTTGCCGTCAGAAGCAAATCGCTGGGAATGTCCTTGAAATTATGGTACTCGTCAATCGCCCGATGAACGTTGTAAATGGATTCCAACTTGTACAAAAACCATTTGTCGATACTGGTCAGCTCGTGGATTTTGTCGACCGAGTATCCTTCATGGAACGCTTTGGCGACGGCGAAAATGCGGCTGTCGGTTGGATGAACGAGCGCGTCGTCGAGATTGTCAAATTTGAGTTCGTGATTGGCGACGAATCCGTGCATGCCTTGCCCGATCATGCGGAGTCCTTTTTGAATCGCTTCTTCAAAAGAACGACCAATCGCCATGACTTCCCCGACGGATTTCATGGACGAACCGATCTGTTTGGAAACGCCCTTGAACTTCGACAAATCCCAGCGGGGAATTTTCACAACGCAGTAGTCCAGAGCCGGCTCGAAGAACGCGCTGGTTGTTTGCGTTACGCTGTTTTTCAGCTCGTAGAGGTTGTACCCCATCGCCAGTTTGGCGGCGACAAACGCCAGCGGATAGCCGGTCGCCTTGCTGGCAAGAGCGGACGAGCGCGACAGACGGGCGTTGACCTCGATAACGCGATAGTCCTCGGAATTGGGGTCTAAGGCGTACTGAACGTTGCACTCGCCGATAATCCCAACGTGACGAACGATCTTGATTGCCAGTTCTCGCAGTTTGTGGTATTCCGTATCGGTCAGCGTCT